>NZ_JBFTPW010000006.1:0-257495 GCF_056398685.1 Arthrobacter sp. 01T428
CCGGACGTGCTCACGATCGGTTTCGCCCGGCGCGTGCCCACCTACAAGCGCCTGACCCTGATGCTCCGGGACCCGGCCCGGCTCAAGGCCCTGCTGCTGCACCCGAAGCACCCCATCCAGCTGGTCATCGCCGGCAAGTCCCACCCGGCGGACGACGCCGGGAAGAAGATGATCCAGGACCTGGTGAAGTTCACCGACGACCCCGCCGTGCGGCACCGGATCGTGTTCCTGCCCAATTACGACATCGCCATGGCCCGCACCCTGTTCCCGGGCTGCGACGTGTGGCTGAACAACCCGCTCCGGCCCCTGGAGGCCTGCGGGACCTCCGGGATGAAGGCCGCCATCAACGGCTCCCTGAACCTCTCGGTCCTGGATGGCTGGTGGGATGAGATGTACGACGGCGAGAACGGCTGGGCGATCCCGACCGCGAACAACGACGCGTCCCCGACAGAACGCGATGACATCGAAGCGGCCGCGCTCTACGAGCTTCTGGAAACCCAGGTGGCCCCGCGCTTCTACGGCTCCACGGTCTCCGCGGAAGCCGGCGCGGCCGGGCCCTCGCAGTCCGGCCCGGAAGCCGTGCCGACGCACTGGGTCTCGATGATCAAGCACACTCTGGCCCACCTCGGCCCGGCCGTCTCGGCCGACCGCATGCTCCAGGACTACGTCAACACCCTCTACCGCCCGGCGGCTGTCGCCGGCAGGCAGGCGGGAACGGCGTCGTTCAAGGAAGCGAAGGAGCTGGCGGCCTGGACCACCAAGGTCCGCACCGCCTGGCCACAGCTGATCGTGGAACACGTCGATTCCATCGGAGTCTCCGAGGAGCCCCAGATCGGCGACACCCTCCAGGTCAACGCCTACATCGCCCTGCACGAGCTCACGCCCGACGACGTGTCGGTTGAGGTGGCGTATGGCCGGGCCCAGGACGGAGACGAACTGGAAGATGTGGCTCTGGTCGAGCTGACCGAAACGGAGGACCTTGGCAACGGGCGCCACCTGTTCACCGGGTCCATCCTGATCAACCGTTCCGGATCCTTCGGCTACACCGTCCGGGTCTTCCCGAAACACCCCTCCCTGGCCTCCAAGGCCGAACTGGGGCTGATCGCGAACGCCTAGGAATGCGCCTCCGCTGCTGTTCGAGCAGCGGGGGCGCGTTCCACCCCGAGCTTCATCGCAACGCGCGGTGAGTAGTTCCAAGGCCAACATCAAACACAAGGGAGTGACGATGGCTTCGAAGAAAGTCTTGGCGATTGTGCTGGCCGGCGGTGAGGGTAAGCGACTCATGCCGCTTACCGGAGATCGCGCCAAACCAGCCGTCCCATTCGCAGGGAGTTACCGGCTGATCGACTTCGCCCTGTCCAATCTGACCAACTCGGGCTATTGGCAGATTGTGGTGCTGACCCAATACAAGTCCCACAGCCTCGACCGGCACATTTCAGAAACGTGGCGGATGTCCGCACAATTGGGCAACTATGTAGCGTCGGTTCCGGCTCAACAGCGCGTCAGTAAAAGCTGGTTCCTAGGCAGCGCAAATGCGATCTACCAGTCGCTCAACCTCATCGAAGACGCCCGTCCTGACATCGTCGTGGTCGTGGGTGCTGACCACGTCTACCGGATGGATTTCGAGCACATGGTGCGTAGCCATATCAGCTCCGGCGCAAAGGCCACTGTGGCGGGCGTGCGTCAACCTCTGGCCATGGCCGACCAGTTCGGCGTGATCGAGGTAGACCAGGCCGCTGGTTCCGATAGCGCGAGCGGCGGCACGGCCAAGAGGATCGCAGCATTTGTGGAAAAGCCGGCTTCGACGCGTGGGCTTCCTGAAGACCCTTCCCAGTTCCTGGCATCGATGGGGAACTACGTTTTCGACGCCGATGCCTTGGTGGGGGCGCTTGAGCTCGACGCCACCCGGCAAGACACGAAACACGACATGGGCGGTGACATCATCCCCTATTTCGTTTCCCGTGGCGAAGCGTTCGCCTATGATTTTTCAAGCAATGATGTCCCAGGGGCCACGGATCGTGACCGCAACTACTGGCGCGACGTCGGTACTATCGACTCATACTTTGAAGCACACCTCGATTTGATTTCGCCGGATCCGGTGTTCAATCTCTACAACTCCGATTGGCCGATCTACACACGGCAAAGCGCTTCGCCTCCGGCCAAGATGGTTCGCGGGGAAGGCGGAACCGTCGGCACGGCCCAGGACTCAATTGTTTCCAACGGCGTCATCGTATCGGGCGGTCTCGTGGAAAATTCGGTGCTCTCCAACGATGCGTTCATTTCCAGTGGTGCCCGCGTTATCGACTCGGTGCTGTTGGACAACGTCACCATCGGCGAAGGGGCGGTGGTCAAGCGGGCCATCCTGGACAAGAACGTCAGGGTTCCAGCCGGCGCAACCATCGGCCTGGACCCGGACCTGGACCGACGGCGCGGCTATAACGTCACGGATTCGGGCATCACGGTCCTGAGCAAAGGTCAACACGTACCTCTCCCGGATGAACACGACCGGGAACTCGCCCGTGCGGCACTCCTGGCTACCTGAAGTCGCGGGAGTTGGACTTCACTGTCAGGACCAGGGGTTCCAGCTTGTCCGCCACGAGATTGGTGACTCCTTCCGGCGATCGTTCGAGGAAACCCCGGACGACCAGCGCGGATGATTCCCGGGCGACGCGGCGATGCCTCTTCCAGAGGCCAACGCTGCAGATGACATTGAGGATGCCGCTCTCGTCCTCCAGATTCACGAAGGTGATCCCTTGCGCGGTCTGGGGGCGTTGGCGGTGGGTCACGACGCCGGCCACTTCAACACGCGTGCCGGACTCGACCTGGGAGAGCCGGTCCACCCGCAGCACCCCCCTCGAATCCAGGGCCTCGCGGGCATGGCGCATCGGATGGTCATCGGTGCTGATTCCTGTCGCCCACATGTCGTAGGCAACATTTTCCAGGGGGGAGAGCTCGGGCAGCAGCGGTGGCTGGACGGCGACGTGGGTCCCCGGCAATTGTCCTTCCCGCTCGAGCGCGGCATCTCCGGCTTGCCACAATGCTTCGCGGCGGTTCATTCCCAGCGAATCGAGTGCTCCCGCTGAAGCGAGTGCCTCCAGCTGATCCGCGCTGAGATTCGCGCGGCGGGACAGATCCGCCATGTCCCGGTAGGCGCCATGCTCCGCACGCTCGGTGACGATCCGCTTCGCCACTTCGGCGCCGATGGACGTGACGCCGTCGAGCCCCAACCGCACGGCGCGTGAGCCATCCCGCCGGTGCAGGTGGTCCTCGCGTGGTCGATCCTGCTGGAAGAGGCCGATCTCCGGCTGGTGGAAGTCCAGGCAGGAATCCATGCCGCCCACTTGGCCTGTTTCGGCACTTGCAGCCTCGTCGAGCACTTCGAGGGTCGCCTCGGCAAGGGAATGCAGTACATCCGGGCGCAACACCTGGACCCCGTGCCTGCGGGCATCTGCCACGAGGGTTTGCGGGGAATAGAAGCCCATGGGTTGTGCCCGAAGCAGGGACGCGAGAAATGCGCCAGGGTAGTGCAGCTTCAGCCACGAGCTTGCGTAGACCAACACCGCGAAGCTCAAGGAGTGGGATTCCGCGAAACCGAAGTTCGCAAAGGCCTGGATCTTGGCGTAGATGGCGTCGGCGTCGTCCTTGCTGATCCCGTTTGCCGCCATCCCCGCATAGAGCTTGGCCTCGAGCGACTCGATCTTCTCCCGGCCCCGTTTGGAGCCCATCGCGCGGCGGAGCAGGTCCGCATCCTCGGCGGTGCAGCCGCCCACGGCAACTGCCATCTGCATCAGTTGCTCCTGGAACAAGGGCACACCCAAGGTCCGCTTAAGCACGGGTTCCAGCAATGGATGAAGGTACGTGATCTTTTCCGTGCCTGCGCGGCGCCGGATGTAGGGGTGGACGGCGCCACCTTGGACCGGACCTGGGCGGATCAGCGCGATTTCGACCACCAGATCGTAGAATTTCCTCGGTTTCAGCCGCGGCAGCGTGCTGATCTGGGCCCGTGATTCCACTTGGAACACCCCGATCGAGTCGGCCCGGCAGAGCATGTCGTAGACGGCCGGTTCTTCCCGCGGGATGGTCTCGATGGTCCAACGCTCCCCGAAATGCTTGTCGATCAAATCAAAGGAGTACTGCAGGGCGGCGAGCATGCCCAGGCCTAGAAGGTCGAACTTGACCAGGCCCATCCATTCGCAATCGTCCTTGTCCCATTGCAGGACCGTGCGGTTTTCCATCCGGGCGCGTTCGATGGGTACCACCTCGCCGACAGGCCGTTCGGTGAGGACCATGCCGCCGGAGTGGATGCCCAGGTGCCGGGGGAAGCCCAGTATCTGGTCAGCAAGGTCCAGGACCGGGGCCGGGATGTTGTTGGTCTTGCCATCGCTGAGATCGCCCCAGTGATCGAGCCGCTTGGACCAGGCGTCCTGTTGGCCCTGGCTGTAGCCGAGTGCTTTGGCAATGTCCCTGACGGCGTTCTTCGGCCTGTAACTGATGACATTCGCTACTTGGGCCGCGTTGAACCGTCCGTACTTGCGGTAGACGTATTGGATGACTTCTTCCCGCCGGTCCGAGTCGAAATCGACGTCGATGTCCGGTTCTTCTTCGCGGAGGCTGGAGAGGAAACGCTCAAACGGAAGGTTGTAGAAGATGCTGTCGACGGCAGTGATCCCCAGCGCGTAGCAAACGGCAGAGTTCGCCGCGGACCCCCGGCCTTGGCAGAGGATGCCGCGGGAACGGGCAAACTGCACGATGTCGTGCACAATCAGGAAATAGCCGGGGAAGTTCTTCGCCTCGATCACTGCGAGTTCCTGCTCGATCCGGCGATGGACCCGTTCGTCGGCGTCCGGGTACTTGTCCCTCACCCCTTCTTCAACAAGTTGCCGCAGCCACGTGATGAGACTGTGCCCCGCAGGAACATCGAGCTTGGGAAGCTTCGGGCGGGCTGCCCGTAACTGGAATGCAAGCTCGTCTGCGATCTCGACAGTCCGTTCGACCGCGCCGGGGTAGCGGGCGAACCGCGCTGCCATCTCGGAACCGCTCCGCAAATGGGCGCCGCTGCTTGCGGGCAGCCACCCGTCCAGCTCCTCCAGGCTGCGGCGTGCCCGGACCGCCGCCATGGCCGTTGCCAGCGGATATCCCTCCGGGGACGCATAATGTACGGCGTTGCTGGCGATGAAAGGTATGCCCGCGCGCTCGGCAATCCGGACGAGGGCATCGTTGTGGCTGCTGTCGAAGGGATTCCCGTGATCGAAGAGCTCCACCACCACGTTTTCCCGCCCGAATCTCTCGATCAAGGCCTCCACTTCCAACGCAGCGGCTTGCTCGCCGTCGCTCATGAGGGCCCTCCGGACTGAGCCTTTGCGGCATCCGGTCAGCACCAGGCAGTGGTTCCTCAGCGAATGCGCCAGTTCGTCGAGGTCGTAGATGGGGTGGCCCTTCTCGGCGTCGGCCGCCAGATGGGCGGCAGTCATGGCCCCTGCCAAACGGTGGTACCCCTCTTCCTGGCGGGCGAGGACGAGCAAATGGTCACCTTCGGGGTCGGCTTCGCCTTGCTGGGGTTTGCTGAGCCCGAGTGACAGCTCAGCGCCGAACACGGTCTTCAGCTCGTAGGCTTCGGCGGCCTCCGCCATTCGCACGATCCCGTAGAAGCCGTCATGATCGGTCAGTGCGAGGGCATGGAGGCCCAGCCGGACCGCCTCCTCAACCATCTTCTCGGGTGAGGAGGCGCCGTCCAGGAAGCTGTAGTGCGAATGCGCGTGCAGTTCGGCATAAGGCACGACGGCGGCACCCGCCCTCGACGCGACCCTTGCGGGATCGAGGGGGACCGGGCGGTAAGGCCCGCGTTTCCTTGACCAGGCGGGGCTGTCGCCGCCGTCCCCTTTGGACTTGCCGATCTCCGGCACGCGCCGGTCCGACAGCGTGCGTTCGAACTCCGACCACGGGATCGACGGGTTGTTCCAAGCCATCTTTGTCTTCCTGACTAAAGTTCAGTGTCTGGTGTTCAGTCGTAGCGGGCCTCTGCCCACCAGTTCTGCTCGTCCAGGAGAAGGAGCCAAGCCTCTCCGTTTCCGTCCACAAGCTGGAACCGGTCCGCTTCAAGGCGATGATCGGCGTCCCACCACCTCTGCCGCAACGGCCAGGGGCCGGCCCACTGAGCTACCAGTCGCCGTCGTGCAGGGTCTCCGCCGGGACAGAACCACATGGGCGGGGCAATCAATCCGCCGCGATGGTCTGTACGGACTTTTTCCTTGTTCGCATCAAGCAGCAGGACGGGGATGAGGGAAGCGAACACCGTGGCGGGCTGCGGGTCTGGAATCCTGCCCGGCCACGGCCTGGAGGCCAGGGCGGCCGTTCCCGCGGGCAAGGCATCTCCCCAAGGAACCAGGCGGCGCCGCTCGGCCAGCAAGCGACCTCCGGAAACCGCGGGCACTACCACGGCTTCATGCCCCAGCATGCTTTGGATCCGGCTGAGTCCATGATGAATCTGTTCCTCGGCTCCGTCTCCAAAGAGCGCCCGACCATGATGGGCAATGGAATCCACACGGACGGGGACGAACTCGACCCGCGTGACCGGTGACGACAGTCCGCCGCGTGCCATGCCGCCGTCGTGCGTTCCGCTGGCTTGGGCAGTTTTATCGTTGGATACAGGGGGCTGCGACTGAAGCTGCCAACGCACCCTGTCCACGACGTCGCTGGCTGTGAAATGGCGGGGGTGGCCCCACGTCCGCTCGGAGCGGCTCCCTCCTTCGTCAGTGATCAGAACCCTCAGCTCCGTGCAGACCAGGCCTTCCGTCTGCACCCCGGCCACGAAGGCGTCTGCCGTGGCGCGGAGTTGGAAGGCGAGTTGGTCAACCCGGTCCAGGCCGGGTTCGAACTCGACGCGTTGATCCAGTTTCCGCGGAGGAGTCCGGGGCATCACCTTGCGGGGATCCTGTCCGCTTGCCAGGGCATGCGCAGTGATTCCGGCAGCCCCGAAACGGGCCCTGACATCTGCGGCGTGAAGATTCGCGAAATTCCCCAAAGTGAGGATGCCAAGGCGTTTGAGCAAGGAAGCCAGCTTCGGCTGCCCCAGTACTTCCACCGGAAATGGAGCCAGGAAATCCCGGGAAGAACCCGGCGGGAGCACCCGGACGGCAGATAGTTCGCTGGTGCTCCGGGCTGCTTGCTCGGCGGCGAACACGGAATCGGCGATCCCCACCCGGGCCTCCACGCCGAGGCGGTCGGCCGATTCAAGCACAGCACCTGCTGCCGCTTCTTCTCCGCCGTAATATCGTGCGGCACCCTTGGCCCGGATAGCGCAGAGGCCGGGTCGAAGCACTTCCACTCCAGGGGTTCGTTCCTCGAGTGACGAGACCACAGGTTCGAATTCCCTCGCATCCCGCACCGGATCAACGGCACACACCACCAGCTCAGGGCAGCGGGTCTGCGCTTCCCGCAGCCGCAAGCCCCGGACCACTCCCTCTGCCCGGGCTTCCGCAGAGCAAGCAGCAATGACCCCTTGGCCGATGACTGCCACAGGTACATCAGGCGGCAGGGCATCTGCCAGGCGGGCGGCGACGAGGGGCCAATCCGGGAACCAAGTCACCAACGCCCGTACCGGGGTTTCAAGCTGAAACAGCATCATGCTCCCATCCGATGGCGGGACAGATCCACCGTGCCGCTGTCCGCAAGATCCACGGAGGCCCTGCGGGAACTGCCCCGCAGCGCAACCTCGAGCTCGAGTTCCTGCTTGGCGAGATGTCCGTGGCCCTGTCCGAGCCCCGCCCACTCGTATCCATTCACGTGCAAGACGGCTTCACTCTGCGGCCATGGTCCCAAGACAAGGAGGACGGCACTCCGCTCGCGGAGCCTGGCTCCCAAGCGGGCAGCCTCGGCGGGTGCGACTTTTTCCGGAGCCCGCGCAAGTACCACCGAGAGCACGTCCGCCAAGGCGGCGATCACCGGCATCCAACTGGCCCCGGGGTCAGGCACCAGCACCAGCCGGTCGAGCGCAATGCCGAAACCTGCTGCCGCCTCGATCCCGAAGTCAGGCAGCCCAGCTACTCCGCACCATGAGCCATTGCGTGACGGCCCGGCCAACAAGGCCATGGCCAGCGACATGGATCCCTGTACGGAGTACGCCGCTCCCGGTCGCAGTCCGCCCGGGAGAAGCCTGCTGAGCGAGGGGAGTACGGGAAGCGAACGTTCGCTTCCGCGCTTGCCCTGCATGAGATGGATCTGCGCCTGCAAGTCATCGCGCAGCGAAGCCGGCGAAGCGGAAGACAGGCGGGATGACATGCTTCAATTTTCGAACATATATTCGAATGAGTCAATCGGGGGCCGGATCCCCCTGCGAGCGCGACCACGTGACGCTCGACAGTGAAACGGCCAGAATCGAGGCGAGGATCAATGCCGACGCCGGGGCGGCAACGGCCCACGGTGCCCGCTCCACGTAGTTGATTCCTTCGGCAAGGACGAGGCCCCACTCGGGCGACGGCTGATGGGGGCCGAGGCCCAGGAACCCCAGGGCAGCCAAGGCGAGCGCGATTCCCGGTATCCGGAGCATCGAATGCCTGAACACCGGGCCAAGGATGGTCGGGAGGATGTAGCGCCAGAGGATGCGGACCCTTCCCACGCCCAGGACCGGAAGGATCTTCACGTGGGGCTGGGCCCTGGCCTCCTGCGCCAGGGCGGCAGTGTGGGCGGCGAGGGGTGCCCAACTGACCAGGGTGACGGCTATCGCCGCACCTTCAGCCGATGGGCCGGTCATCACGGCAACGATCAGCCCGGCCAGGATAGGCGGAGCGGCGTTGGCTACTTCAAGGGGACCGGTGGCCGCGAGCGGGAAGAGCCCGACGACGATCCCGATCACAAGGCAAGCCAGGACCACGAGCAATGCAGTTCCCAACGTGGACACGGCGCCATGCCCCACCCGGGCAAGGAGGTCCCGTCCGCTTGCATCGGCCCCGAAGGGCAGCTCCAAACCCGGGCCGGCAAGCCGTGCATGGCTTGAGGTGAACGGATCGCGAAGCAAGCCCGCGACGACGATGAGCAGCAACGCTCCCGCAGCGACGAGCGGAACCGCGGCATCCCGCCGTCGTGGTGTTCCCGGGGAGTCCGGAACCGGAACTGTCCCCGAGCGCAGCGCTGCTCCCATGAGAAGGTTCCGGGCCGCGGCGCTGAGGGAACCTGCCCCGATCGCCAGCATGAGGAGGGCCAGTACTCCTGCCTGCAGCGCAGGTATGTCCTGGGCGCTCGCCGCCCCCAGGACCGCACGGCCCAAACCGGGAATCGCGAAGACCTTCTCCACGGCAACTGCCCCACCGGTGAGGCCAATGAGGACAAGCCCGATCTGGCTCATCACCGATGGCAGGGCCCGACGGAGCACAGCCGCGGTGAGCCTGGCGCGGCTTGCTCCGGCCATGGCCCACGTGGCCACCCATTTTTCGGCGAACGCCAGGCTGATGGCGTCGGACAGGAGCCGCCCGATGAGCCCGCCGGCGGGCAGGCCGAGGGCGAGAGCCGGCAACACCGCGTGGTCCAGGCCCTGCCAGCCATACGGCGGGAAGCAGCCCAGCCACACCGCGCCAACGACAAGGAGCATCGCCGCCAGCAGGAACTCGGGGAGCGCCGTCATGGCCGCCGCCACGACGCCGGAGCCCCGCCTGGGGTTCCCGGCGAGCCCCCGCATCACGGAAGGAACGCACAGTGCGGTGGCCACCACCGTTGCAACGGCCACCGCGCAGGCCATCAGGGTGACGGAGACGCCGAGGGTTTCCACAGTGCCGGCGCCAACAGGCGTGTTGGTGATCCAGGAATTTCCCATGTCCCCGCGCACAAGGCCTCCGGCCCAGTCGAAGAAGATGTGTACTGGTCCTCGATCGAGTCCAAGCTCCGCGCGGATCATGCCCAGCGTTTCGTCAGTCGCTTCCCGGTCGGCATACCGGGCCCGCAGGATGGTGTATTCCGGGCTGTGTCCCGAAAGCCACGGCAGGAGCCCGATCAGCACGACTATGGCAAAGAGCGCCACAGCTCTGGAAACAGCAGCTTTGATGAACGCGGGGCACCGCATCAGCCGGAGATTCCTGTCTTGCTGGTGATCAGGGCGCGCTCGCGGGGATCGCGTTCCACGTTGCGGATCCTGGCCGATTCGCCTTGGATGACGCGTTCATGCAGCAGCGGCACGGCCGCGTCCTTCGAGAGGATCAGTGCCTCGGCGGCGGCAATTGCCGCCCGGCGCTCCGGGCCTGCCGGGATGGCTGCGGCCTTGCTCAGTGCCGCGTCCACCTCCGGATCGCAGAACTGGGAGATGTTGAAGGAGCCTTTGCAGGAGAAGTCGCTGAACATGTAGGCGACGGGATCGCCGGAGTCGAGGACCGTGGCCCGGGACAAGATGAAGGCATCGAATTTGCCCGCCAAGGCGTCTGCCTCGATGTGCTGGTACTCGCGGACTTCCTGCTCCACGATGAAGCCGGCGGCTTCGAGCTGCTGCTCAAGCTGCACGGCGACCTCGGGCAGCTCGGCCCGGTCCGTGAACGTGCCAAGTTTGATGCGGCGGCCGTTGGCAGGTGCCGTTTCCGCCCGCTTTTTCAAGGCTTCGATGTAGGAGGCGTTTTGCCGCTCCTTGGCGGCCCAGGGGAGGGCCGGGCCCAGGAGGCCTTCGGCGATGTCCGCACGTCCCTCGTAGACCCGGTCAACAATGGTGGTCCGCTCGACCGACGTCCGTGCCGCTGCCCGGACCGACGGATCCGCGAAAGGACCCGCCTTGGTGTTCAGGTAGAGGGTGTTGGTGCGGGGCATGGGGACTTCGTGGATCAAGTCCGCCTTGATCTGGGCGACCTGGCCTACGGGAATGGCCTCCACGACGTCGGCCGTTCCGGTCCTGAGGGCGGCAGCGCGTGCCGTGCCGTCGGGAACGTACTGGACGTCGACGCCACCGCTCGCCGCTTTCTCGCCCCAGTAGTCGGCGAAGCGGTTGAGTGTTGCCGAGCTGGTGCCGTCCGCGGACGCCAGGACGTAGGGCCCCGTTCCGGCGTTGATGGGGCTCACGACGCCACCGGGCTTGTAGGCGGACGCGGCGAGGATGGAAAGCTGGGGACTGGAAAGCCGCTGCGGAACCAGCGGGTCGTCCGTCTGGGTGGTCACGACGACGGCGTTCCCGCCGTCGGTGCGGACGCTGAGCTGCACGCCGTCGAGGATCCGCGGCTTGGGCTTGGCATTGGCTGCTGCCGTTAACGACGCCGCCACTTGCTCCGCCGTCAGGAGCGTTCCGTCATGGAATTTCACGCCTGCACGGAGTTCGAAGCGCCAGTTCCTGCCGTCCAGTTGCGTCCAGGCTGTTGAAAGCGATGGCTGGGCATCGCCGAGGGCATCCAGGACAACCAAAGTCTCGGCGGTCTTCCAGCGTGAGAGTTTGAAGGCGTCGTCGCTCAAGGGAGTAAGTCCTGAACGCGGGGGCTGCAGCATGGCTACCTTGATCCGGGAGTCGGTGCTGCTGGCTGATGGCGCGGTGCCTTGGGCGAAGCAAGCGCTGAGGGCGGCGGCCATTGCGGAGGAGAGGAGTATCGCGGCAACTGCTTTTGGGCGTGGAATAGCCATGGATTGGTGCCTGTCTTTCGTGGGTGTGAGTGGATCAAACGGTGTGGAGTTGTTGCGGACGCGGTGCCGGGACGGATGCCGGAAGGAAGCGATGTATGAGTGCCGCGGAGCTCGCCGCGAGAATTGCCGACACCAGCCACGGAGAGACCGCGGCCAGGGATGGTGTGGTGGCCTGTTCATAGAGCGGAGCAAGGAGCATATTGCCGAGGAGAACCATGGTTCCGCCGCAACTCGCGAGCAAGCCGTAATAGGCGCCGGTGGAGCGTCCTGCGGCAAATTCGAGGACCAGATCCATGGCAACTGGTGCCACGCACATGTGCCCGACGGCGAGCGCAGTGACCAGCAGGAACGCCGGTAGCGCAGGGAATGCGTCGGGCGAGGGGAAGGCGGCCATGGCTGCGATAGCGACGAACCCCAGGGCCTGAACGGCGAATCCCGCGGCGAGCGCGACGCCCGGTCCCTTCCGTTTCATGAGCCTGGCGATGGGCCATTGCAGGGTGATGATCAAAATGGATGCGTAGGCGAAAATCGCCGAGAGCGCACCCAAACCCGCGTCGCTCCGTTCCAGCTCGATGGGCAACCCGAAGTAGAGCTGGTTGTAGGCAAAGAGGTTGACGCTATAGAAAGCCGCGAATGAGACGAAGCCCTTCTCCCTGAGGCAGGACCAAGCGTCCGACGGCGGCGCGGCGGCCGAGTTCCCGGCGGACGTTGCGACGGCGCTCGCCGTCGTCGCTGGTAGGAAAGTGCCGAAGACCACTGCCATCACGGCGAAGACCCCCGCCCCGACGAGCAGGGCCGCGTCGAAGCCGGTCTGAAGCAGGACGGAGCCGAGCAGGGGACCGGCCACGGCGCCGATTTCCCCGAAAATGACCAGCAGCGCGAAAAGAGTGGTTTTGTGGGGCTGAAGGGTGGCACGTCGTTCTTCGGCCCCACCCACAAGGCTTTCCAAAGCGGGTGAAAAGAGGGCGCCACCCGCCCCTGTGATGATGGCTCCCAGGAGGAAAAGGGGGAAGTCCGAAGCCCACAGCAACAAAAGGTACCCGGAGATCCGGGCGAGGCATCCGGCAATCATGACGGGCCGGGCTCCCCAACGATCCGCGGCGGCTCCGCCCACGAGGAACAATCCTTGCTGGGCGAAAGTACGTGCGCCGAGGACAATTCCCACGGCCATTGCGCCCATGCCAAAGTCCTCGCGCATCAAAACCGCCAGGAAGGGGACAACCGAGTAGAAGCCAAGGTTGAAGATGAGCTGGCTGGCCAGCAGTAGCCGGGGCGTGGGCTCCGCGCGTGAGTTCATGGCTTGTCCTGTCCTACGTCCCTGCCCAGTCCGGGGATGGAGGTGACAAGCTCCCTGGCCTCCCGGGTCTGTGGGTTCGCGTACACGGCAGCGGTGGGTCCTTGTTCCACGATGCTCCCCCCGGAGAGGACCAGGGTTTGGGAGCACAACCGGGCGATGGCGGCCAGGTCATGCGAGACAAACAGGAGCCCAAGCCCGTCCCGATGGACCAGCTGTTCCAAGAGGGCCAAGACCGAGTTCCTGAGGGGAAGGTCGAGTCCGCTCACCGGCTCGTCAGCCAGGAGGATGGTTGGCGCGGGGACCAGGGCCCGTGCAATGGCCACGCGTTGTTTTTGCCCGCCGGAGAGTTCCGAGGGCCGACGCGCAAGCAAGCCGCGATCGAGATCGACCCGTTGCAAGGCATCCAGGATCATCCTGCGGTGATCTCCATTGATGCGCAGTTGCCTCAGGGGTTCAAGGAGCAGCCGCTCCACGTTCATGCCCGGATCAAGGCTCGCCGCCGGATTCTGCGGGATGTATTGCACCGCGCGGCGGTACCACCTCAAGGACGACGCCGGGCCGGGCACAACCGGGGTGTCGTTGAACGTGACGGTTCCGGCGTCCGGCTTCTCCAAAGCAAGCAGGATCCGCAGGAGTGTCGATTTTCCGGCGCCCGAGCCACCCACCAGGCCAACGCTGTCTCCCGTGGCAATCCTGAGGGAAACGTCCTGCAATGCCGGCCGGGCCGGCCGTTGCTTCAGGAGCCTGCGGCCCGGGTAGCTGAGTCCGAGATTGCCAGCGCTCAGGACTGCCTTCATGCTGTGGCTCTCCGGCGGAGGGAATCGAATCCGAGATGGGCGGCTTCCACCAGTTGCTTCGTGTACTGGTGCCGGGGCCGCTCCACCACCGATTCCATGGATCCCTCTTCGACGATCCGGCCGGAACTCAAGACGAGGGCCTGGTGGCAAAACGCCGCAGCCACAGCAAGGTCATGCGTAATGAACAACATCGCGCCGGCGGCCGCGGAACGCGCGGATTCCGGGTACACGGATTCCGAGCAAGCTGATTCCGAATACAGGGACAAGGCCTCAAGGACCTTGGCCTGGCTGACCATGTCCAATGCGGTAGTGGGTTCATCAGCTACCAGGACGGAGCTGCGGCAGGCAAGGGCGAGCGCGATGCAGACCCGCTGCAGCTGACCTCCCGACAGTTCGCCGCTGAAGCTTTCCATGGTCCGTTCGGCTTCCTCTATTCCCATCGACGCGAGCAGCTCAAGTGCCCTTTTCCGCGCCGCGGAGCCTGAAAGGCCGGCATGCCGCAGCGGGATCTCCAGCTGTTTGCCCAGGCGCACCAAGGGATTGAGCGCTGACATCGGGTCCTGATGGATAGCGGTGAGTCCCGAGCGGCGGGTTCGCCGGTCGGACAAGGTCACGTCTACTCCGTTGATCTGCAACTGCCCGGAGGCGCTCATCGAAGCCGGGAGCTGTCCCAGGAGGGCAGCCGCCGTCAGGGACTTGCCCGAACCCGAAGCTCCCAAAAGGGCCAGTCTTTGGCCCCGGTCGACAGTGAAGCTGACTCCGTCAATCAGGGCGCGTCCATGGAGGGACACCCTCAAGTCTTGAACCAGGAGGGCAGGGTGCATGGTGAACTTTCGGCTAGGGGCGATATGATTACTGATGCTATCAATAATCATTATCATTAAACCAAATGTTTCCGGGGAGCCGCCTGATGATCGTGCCTGGAAACCATGGAGACTACCTTGGGGAACAAGCAGCCAGCGACGGTGATCTCCGGACCATGCGCGCGACCCTTCCTTTTCTGCTCCGTCACCTCGACGACGATTAAGGCCAGGTCACGTTATTGCGGCGTGGAGAAGTGCGGCGTTTTCGGCTAGCCACGCTTGGCGGCGAAGAATCTTGTCCCCGATGCCCTCGTCCCACATCCGTTTCCACCCGCCGCCCTGGGTAAGCGCCCTGTGCCGCATCACATGCCAGGAGCGCACGGCGGCGTTCCGGGTTACGCCAACAATCTTGGCCCGATCGGCCGGGCCCAAGCCGTAGGCGTCCACCAGCATGGCAGCCCGGGAGGCGGCGTCGACTCCGCGCATGACGGGATCGCGGTCGGTGACAGGCATCCACGCGCCCCACCAGAGGAGCAAGTTCGCGACCTCTTCGGCCCGGGTCGCGGGGCGCAGCAGATCGAAGTCAATCAGGGCGACGGCGGTGCCGTCCCGGAAGACGACATTCTCCGGGGTGATGTCCATGTGGGCGAGGAATGTCGCCGGTCCCGCGATTGAGCCGGGGCACCCAAGAGGATCAGCGGCGTCGTCCGCGCGTGCCCAGCCGGGTACGCCCAGCGGCTGCACTGCGTCATCGTAGGCCCGCACCAGGCGCGCGACGCTGATGGCACTCGATTCGTCGGCTACCCAGCTTGGCCAGGGACGGCCGGCGGTGTCCCCGGGAACGAAACTCAGGGTGTCCCTGCCGCTGTCGTCGATGCCCAGGAATCGGGGCGCGCCCTGGAAGCCGGCCGATTGGAGGAAATCCAGGAGGCGGCGGACCCGCGGAGAAGCGTCGCTCACAGGGCGCCGCACTGTATCGCCCACCCGGACGAGCCCCTCCGTCACGTCCCCGCCGAGAAGTGGAACGGCAGATTCCGACTGCCCGGGCTCGACGTACGGACGGCTATCGCTAGTCATCGTCCGATGCTGCCATGGCGGGGTCGACTGCGCCAGCCGGTGTGGTCCGGGTAAGGGCACCGGCCCGACGCGGTAGTGTCATCAGCGATGGAAGATCTGGGCGGCACCGTACTGACAGCGGCTGGAGCCTTCGCGGCGACAAATCTTGATGACCTCCTGGTCTTGTCCGTTCTCTTCCTGTCAGCCAGGACGCGCCCGGTGCCCAGACTCTGGAAAATTTGGATAGGCCAGTACATCGGCATTGGAATACTGACCGGTGTGGCGGCCGCGGCCGCGTTGGCGCTCACTCCCGTCCCGGTTGAGTGGGTTGGTTTCCTGGGTCTGGTGCCGCTTGTCTTGGGCTGCTACGCCTTGATTAAGGTTTCCCGCCCGTCCGGAGATCCACCGAAGCCCCGTTCGCTGACCGTGCCCGTGGTTGTCGCGGTGACAGTTGCCAACGGTGGAGACAACATCTCGGTATACATTCCGCTGTTCCATTCGCTGGGACCGACTGCTTCGGTGGTGACGGGGCTGACTTTCGCGGTGCTGGTGGCGGTGTGGTGTGCCGCCGGTTACTGGCTGACAGCACACCCGAAGGTGGGCGCGTTCTGCCGGCGGGCCGGAAACTGGGCTATTCCCGTGGTGTACGTGGCGCTTGGGCTCACCATCATTGTCCGCTCTGGAATCATTGCGCTGCTGTTCCAGCGCTGATCTTCGTAGCATGCAGGGTTCTCCCATCCGGAACTGATATGACTGCGGGTGGGTTTCATCCGGAAGCGCGCAGGAGGATTGGCAGGATATGTTCCGAGGTTCGTTTGTTGTAGGCGCTCTGGTTCTGCTTTTCGGGGCAGCGGCCGTGTTGGGGTTCGGAGCCATCTTCCGGGCCAAGAGTGTCGCGGCCCGGATTGACGCCGCAGCCGCCGGGATATTGGCCGCCGCAATGGCGGCGGTAGGGCTCGGGTGGGCTCCGCTCGGTGTGGTCCCGCTGGGAGCGGCGACTGGCGTTGTCTTCCTCTTGTCCGTCGTGAGGATCGTGTACCAAGGGCCACGGGCGGCGGGAGCCGCCGGAGCCGGGCGGTGGTCGGCGATCTATGGCGCAGCGGTGGCAGCCCTCTCGGGCTGGGTGCTGCTCTCCGCGTCGAGTGGAGCCGGATCGGTGTCGGATCATCCAGGACACCAACTGGGCATCATTCTCGCCGACATCATGGGCGCGATCCTCATGCTTTTCGCCGCCACGGGTTGGCTGTTGGGCACGTTCGCGATGCCGGCCGAGAGTAAATCGCACGCCGTACCCCGATTGAAGGGTGTCCGCGAGGCGTTGGTGGCAGCTGGACTTGCCGTCGCGTTGTACGCGATCTCCTAAGCCCGGTGCCGCCCGGAACCACCTGGCGGCGGATTTAGAATGGAGCCATGATCGATATTTCGGTCGAGAAGGTAGCCCTTCTCCTGATCATTGCCGTTTTGGTCCTTGGACCCACCAAGCTTCCGGAGTATGCGAGGAAGCTGGGGCGGCTTATCCGCGAACTGCGGCGCATGGCTTCCGGAGCGCAGGAAAAGCTTCGCCAGGAGCTCGGTCCGGAATTCGAGGACATCGATTGGCAGAAAATGGATCCGCGCCAATACGATCCTCGCCGTATCATCCGTGAAGCCCTCCTCGAGGACGAGCCGCTTCCTGAGCCTGCCATCCCAACCCAGCCGCAGACCCCTGTACAGCCTCCTGCCCGCCCGGTTGTGCGGTTGGCGGCCGGGCAGAAGGCCCCTTTCGACGACGAGTCCACCTGATCCGTTAGTCGAGGCGCGGTGTGCGCGGGGGAGCGGTGCGGCGCTCGCCTGTTCCTTCGAAGGCCGCGGCCAGTGTCAGCAGTGCGGTGTCGTCGTACGCGCGGCCGGCGAACGTGAGCCCCACGGGCATGCCGATATCGCTCATAGTTCCCATCGGTACGGTGACTGTCGGGATCCCCAGGTGCCGGGGGACGAGGTTGCCGTTGGCCACCCAGACGCCGTTGCGCCAGCCGAGATCGGCTGAGGATTCGTTGACGTCCATGTCGGCCGGGCCGACGTCGGCTGCCGCGGGGAAGATGACCGCATCCAGGCGGAGGCCGTCCATCCATTCCTCAAGGTCAACCCGCCGGGTCTCTTCGAGTCCGCGCAGGCCTTCTTCGAGGGACGGGATGTCGGTGACGGAGGAAGCCCCGTGCAAGCGGATGTGCGCCGGGTAGTCGGCGATATCGTCGTCGAACCCGTCATAACGGTCCGGGAGCGCGCCTTCCGGATGCGGGAAGATCGCAGCGCCGTCGATGTCGGCCAGGCTGTTGAGCGACGGATCCCCGTTGGCGGAGAGGAAGTCGTCCCAGGCCCAGGCCGAGAGATCGACGATTTCCCGCCGGAGGAAGTCCGGGCTCACCAGTCCGCGGGTGGCGATGGTGGGCGCCCCCGGGCGGTCGCCTTCGTAGTTGGAAACCACGGGGAAGTCCACCAGCACCACGTCGGCGCCGGCGGCTTCGAGGTCGCGCCGGGCTGCTTCCCACAGTGCCATGACGGAATCGCGCGTCTGGATTCGTTGACCGGTGGGTCCGCCGATGCCGGGAGTTTCGCTGGTGCCGGCGTCGGGGTCCGCGTTGATGTACATGCGCGGCACCCCGAAGCGCTTGCCCCTCAACGCTGAGCGGGCGCCGTCTACGTTGGATGGTGCCAGCGCCGGGTAGGAGGCCGGACGGACCTGGGACGCGGCCGGGATCTGGACCCAGGGCTGCGCGCGCCAGAAGTCGCCGCGGGTTTCGGCGTCGTCGGCCACAATGACATCGAGCAGTTCCAAAAGATCCGCCATGGACCGGGTGTGCGGCACCACGACGTCCATGGTGGGGACCAGCGGCCAGTTCCCGCGCACCGAAATGACCCCGCGAGACGGTGTGTACGCGCACAAGGCATTGTTCGACGCCGGCGCTCGGCCGCTTGACCAGGTCTCCTCGCCCAGGCCGAAGGCTCCGAAGCTCGCGGCGGTAGCGGTTCCGGAGCCGTTCGAGGATCCGGAGCCGAAAGCGGCGGTGAGGAAATCGCCGTTGTAGGGGCTTTCGGCGCGTCCATAGACGCCGCGCTGCATGCCGCCGTTGGCCATGGGCGGCATGTTGGTCAGGCCGATGAGCACGGCCCCTGCCGCGCGGAGGCGTTCGATGGTGAAGGCATCGCGTTGCGCGATGAGGTTTTTGAACGCGGGGGAGCCAGCGGCGGCCGTGAGCCCTTTGGCCAGAAAGCTGTCCTTGGCGGTGTAGGGAATGCCGTCGAGGGGCCCGAGGGTGGTGCCGCTTGCCCGGCGCACGTCGGAGGCCCGGGCCTCGGCGAGTGCGTCTGGGTTCATCACCACCAGTGCGTTCAGCGTGATGCCGTTGCGGTCGTAGGCGTCGATGCGGTCAAGGTACGCCTGGGTGAGTTCCCGGCTGGTCACCGTGCCGGCTTCCAGGGCGGTGCGCAACTGCGCGATGGAGGCCTCGACGACGTCGAAGCGGCTCATCGTGCCACCGGCCCGTTGAGTGTGGGCTGCTGCTGCGTGATGCAGTGGATTCCCCCGCCCCGGGCGAGGATTGGCCGGGCGTCCACGGTCACGACCCGGCGGCCCGGGTAGGCCTCGGCCAGGATTTCCGCCGCCAGGGCATCAGCGCGCTCTTCGCCATAGCCGCATGCGATCACGCCGCCGTTGACTACGAGGTGGTTGACATAGCTCCAATCGACGAAGCCTTCTTCGTCGCGGAGGGTCTCAGGCGCGGGAAGCAGCGTGATCTCGAACGGCTTGCCAGCGGCGTCTTGCTGGGTTTCGAAGAACCGCTGCAGGGTGCGGCTGACCTCGAAGTCGGGGTGGCCCGGGTTGGTCTGCGAGTGCAGCAGGACCCGGCCGGGAGAGGGAAGGGTGGCCACCATGTCGATGTGGCCGCGTGTGCCGAGGTCCTCGTAGTCACGGGTGAGACCGCGTGGTACCCACACGGTCTGGGTGGTGCCCAGCGTGCGTGACAGTTCCGCTTCGACGCGTGCCTTGTCCGCGTAAGGGTTTCGGTGTGGATCGAGCTGAACGGTTTCGGTAACGAGGACGGTGCCTTCGCCATCGACGTGGATGGCCCCGCCTTCGTTGACCAGCAAGGAAGTGACCAGTTCAGCGCCGGACTCTTCGGCGACAAAACGGGCCATGCCAGCGCTCTTCTGCCATTCGGACCAGGCCGGGGCGCCCCAGCCGTTGAAGATCCAGTCAACTGCGCCGAGCACTCCGGGCCGTTCGTCGTCGACGACGAAGGTGGGTCCGACGTCGCGCATCCAGAATTCGTCGAGGGGAGCCTCAAGCTGTTCGATTCCGGCGCCGAGCATCCGGCTGGCCCTGTCCCGTTCGCTGGGGTCGACCACCATGGTGACGGGTTCGAACTCGGACACCGCATGCGCGACGGCGGTCCAGGCCGCGTACGCTTCTTCCGCCGAAGCGGCGTCGTCGCCCAAGGTCAGGCCAGTGCGGGGGAACGCCATCCAGGTGCGCTCATGGGGTGCGGTTTCGGCTGGCATTCTCCAGGCCATGGAAGTCTCCTCCGTGTTGTGAGGTGAAATGTGGTGTGAGGTGTCATTTCTTATTGATCGCATGATCAACAACAGGAAAACTACTTTAGACTGTTGTGTGATGTCAAGCACCATACAGAAACGCGCTGCGCGGAAGACGCCGGCCGAACGCGCGGCCGAAATAGCCGAGGCCGCCAAGGAAATAGCGCTTGAGCAGGGGCTTTCCGCCATTACGCTGCGGAACGTTGCAGCGCGGGTAGGGGTGGCCTCGGGCCTCGTCGCGCATTATCAGCCCAACGCGGAGGCCTTGGTGGCGGGGATCTTCTCGACCATCGTGGCGGCGGAGACCGAGGAGGTTGCCGGCCTTCTGGAGGCGCAGCCGACTCCCTTGGAACAGCTCGGCATGCTCCTTGAAACGCTCATGGACAGCAGCCGCCTGGACGTCACAGCCATTTGGGTGGAGGCGTGGACCCTGGGGCGCCGGAACGAGGCGCTCGCAGCCTGCGTCCGTGAGCAGATGGATGCATGGCAGGCCGTGGTGCAGCGCGTGGTCGAGGCGGGGATCGACGCCGGTGAGTTCGACACGTTCGACGCTCCGTCTGTGGCCTGGCAGATCCTGGGCATGGTGGACGGACTGAACGCCCAGGCGCTGGTGCGCTGGGATGGCGTCAGCGACCGCGGAACGCACCTGGCCCGCGCAGTGGAGGGCATGGTGGGTGCGGCCCGCGGTTCGCTGTTGCCGGGCGGCGTCCAGCACGCCGGGATGATCCCAAGTCCGGATTCCTAGTTCGGCAGGTAGTGTTCCAGCCGCGCGAACTCCGGTTGCGAAAGCTCGCTCCCGACGGCGGCGGCGCCCACCGCGCAGGCTGCCGCGAGGCTGCTTTCCTCATCGAGGCCGGACGAGAGTGCGAGGACGAGCGCCGCGCAGAAGGCGTCACCGGCCCCCACGCTGTTGACGACGCTCGTCCTCGTCGCGGGCGCATGGGCGGTCTTGACCCCTTGCGCGTACATCGACGCGCCGCCCGCACCATACGTCACGGCAACGCGTTTGGCGCTCCGGAGCTCGGGGATGAGCTCGTACTCCGACTCGTTGACGATCACCAGATCGCACCGTTCAAGAAGCGCTGCCGGGAGTGCCTGTGCCGGGGCCGCGTTGAGGGCGAAGAACCCGGTGGTGCGGCGCGCGGCTTCCAGTACGGTTTCGACGGCGATCTCAAGCTGTGCGAGTACCGGCCCGCCATCCGAGAAATCAGCGCGTTCCAGCGAAACCATGGCGTTGGCTCCAGGAGCCACGGCGATCTGGTTTTCGCCCTCGCTGTCGATCACGATCAACGCGGTGCCGGTCGGCGCGGAAACCTCCTCCACTGCCGAAGTGTCAACCCCTGCCCGGTCCAGGGCCTCCGTCAGAAGCCGGCCATCCGGATCCGCGCCGACTGCGCCCACCAAGCGGGCGGCACCGGCGAGCCGGGCAGCTGCCGCGGCCTGGTTGCCTCCCTTTCCGCCGGGCTGGCGGGTGAGCGTGCCGCCGCCGATGGTTTCACCGGGGGACGGCAAGCGATGGACGCGGCACGTGAGATCGACGTTGAGGCTGCCGATAACAGTGAGCGTGCTGGGGTGGGGCATGAGTTGTCCTTCGGGTGGTGCTGGATTGCGGGGTCGGGTTTCCGGCCTAGTGCCAGAAGCCACGGTGGACTTCTGTCGCCTCGGGAAGCGGAACCGGACCGGTCACGGCGACGGTGCTGCCGCCGTGGGCAAGGACTTCGCGGCAGGGCAGGTCAAGGGTAGGCACGCCCGACTGCTCGGTGACGATCGAGGCAAGGTCCTTCTCGGACAAGGCATAGACCACGCGCCCGATTCCCGCCCAATAGATGGCACCGGTGCACATGGCACACGGTTCGGTGCTCGTGTACAAAGTGCTGCCGGCCAGTGCCGCGGCATCGAGCTTCCTGGCGCTCAATCGGACCAAATTGGTCTCGGCATGCCCGGTGGGATCGTGTTCCGTGTTGACGGTATTCATGGCTTCCACGAGGGTTCCGTCCGGGGCCAACAGGAGTGCACCGAACGGGTGGTCGCCGCGATCCCGGGCAGCCCGCGCGAGCGAAATGGCGCGGTGCAGGAACTCAAGGTCGGCCTGGCTTGGCTTGGCGGGTAACGAAGTGTTCATCAAAAGCCCCTTCAGTTCACTGCCGGCAGGGACAGGATCCGCTCCAAGAGGTGTGCCGCGGCGTCGCCCTTGACGGACAGCACAACCCGCGATGCCCGGTCCGGCACCTCCCGCACGCCGGCGGCTTCGCCGTCGAGCCGCTCACAGCGGGTCTTGCCGTGAGCCTCACCCTTACTCGTATCCACGGAAATTCCAACGTACGGGGCGTCGTCGAGCTCGAGGGCACCCACGGCGATTGCGGCCGCCAGCGGATCGTGGAGGGCGGCGCAGTGCTCACCGAAAATCGTGTTGTAGAAGGCGAAGTACTGGACGAGCATGCCCGACAGTGCGCTGGCCACCGGGTGTCCGGCAGTTGCGAGCGCCGCACGATGGGCCTCATCGAAGCGGTGGTTCATGGTGACATCCAGGGGCACCAACGTGACCGGCCAGTCGGCTTCCATCACCGCGGCCGCGGCCTCGGCGTCGTTGAAGATGTTGGCCTCGGCGACGGGGCTGATGTTGCCCGGCACAAACGCGGCTCCCCCCATGATCGTGACATCGCGGACGAGTGCCGGGAGGTTCGGGTCCAGCTGCAGCGCGAGGGACAGATTGGTGAGCGGGCCTACGGCGATGACGCGCAATTCACCCGGATACTCGTTGGCGAGCCGCACCAGCATCTCCGCGGCAGTCTCTGATTCCACCGTCAGTCCGGCGTCTTCCAAGGTGATCCCGCCGATGCCGTTCTCGCCGTGAACGTGCGGCGCCCCGCCGTCGAACGTCCCCATGAGGGGATCGTGGGCACCCACGGCAACCGGGATCCCGGCCCGGCCCGCAGCATGGAGCAGATTCAAGGTGTTGACGGCCCCGGTTGCGGCGCTGACGTTGCCGCTGACGGTTCCGATCCCGGCCAGCTCCACCTCTGGGCTCGCCAGGAGATAGGCGATGGCCAGGGAATCGTCGATGCCGGTATCGCAATCGAGGTAGAACGGCTGCGGTGTGGTGATGGTCATGGTGCTCCTTCGGGGTTTTGGTGACGTGGGTTCGGGCTTAAGCATGGGCGGCGACGGCGGCAGGTGCCGCTGCGGCGCTCGCGGCGACAGGGCGGAGGATCAGGGAAGCAGCAAAAGCCGCCAGGGCGAAGCCTGCCGAGATCCACAGGGCAGTTTGGTAACCGGCGATGGTTCCGGCGGCGACGGCGGGTGCGACGACGGCGATTCCCACACTGGCTCCGATTCCAAAGCATGCTCCATTCAGGCCGGGCACGGAACCGGGCGCCGATTTGGGTGAATTCAGCACGGCGATCCCGCTGACGGTGCTCTGGAACTGGCCGAGATAAAGGACTCCCATGATGATCAGCAAGGCGAAGACCATCCAGCGGTCCGCGGCAAAGATTGCCACCGCGACTGCCGCGACGACGATCAGCCCGCTGCTGATCCGCAGGGCCTTGAACCAGCCGATGCGCTGCGCGAACCAGCCGGAGAACACCGCAGTGAGCACACCCACGAACGCTGTAGGCGTCAGGTACAGGAGGGCTGACATGGAGGCGGATAGTCCGTATCCCGCGTGTGCGTCCTGGCTGAGGAGGATCACGGTGAAGTTCAACGCCGAGAAGATACCGGCAAGGGTCAGCACTGTGCTCGCCAAAACCGGCCATACCTGGCGGGATCGCAACTGTTCGATGGCGATCAGGGGACGCGCAACCCTCTTTTCCACGGCCACGAACGCCAGCCCGGCAATCACGGCGCCGGCGAGATAGCCAAGGGTCCAGATATCGCCCCATCCGGACGTGGAAGCCTGTCCGATCAGGTTGCTCAAGAGAACCAGGAACGTGCCCAGGGTGCCCGCGCCCCACCAGTCCATGCGTCCTTCCCGTGTCCGGGCGGCCCTTTTCGGGACGACGACGGCGACCAACACGATCGCCAGCACGCCCACACCGAGGACAAGGACAAAGAGGAACTGCCAGCCGATGGTGTCGGTGATGAAACCGCCCAGGAAGCCGTCGAGTCCGCCGATGCCGCCGTTGACCGCCGAAATGACGCCGACGGAAATGCCGAAGAGGCGTTTGCTGAAGCGCTCGGACAGAAGCAGGAAGGAAATGGTGAACGTGGCGCTCGTGCCACTTTGCAGGACACGGCCCACGAGAAGGATGGTCAGGTTCGGCGCCCACAGGCATAGGACCGTGCCGCACAACATCATCGAGAGGACGATCAGCAAGGTGCGGCGGCGTCCCAGGAAGTCGCTCCATCGCGAAAATGCCATGCCCAGGACGGCGCCGGTCAGGAAGAACAGCGACTGGACTTTGGCCACGTTTTCGGTGGATTCCTGGAAATGGGCGGCCATGGCCGGGAGTGCCGCCGAGAACAGGCTGGCGTTGAGCTGGTAACTGAGGATCGAAAGGATGAGCGTGGCGATGAGGACGGGCACTCGCGCTGCTTTTCGCCGAAGGGGGAGCCCTGCGGTGCTGGTGGCTTGGGTGGTCATGGACAAACTTCCTTGTTTGAAACAAAACGGCTTCTGGGGGCGGCTCGATGCAGGTGTGGCGCAGAGCACAGGATGGCTTATATGTGCATCATACACGCTTGTTATACAAGCTCGGAATACCCATCGCGTAAACTCTGAACATCGACGAAGGGAGCCATCTTGGACCGCAGTGCTGAAGCCGTTCTGTCGGAGCCGTTGGATGCCACCGCCAACATCCCGCTCCGTGTTGCCGTGTACTCGCGCATCATGAACGCCATCAGGGCGGGGCACTTCCCCGTTTCCTCGCTATTGCCTTCGGAAACGGACCTGGGTTCGGCAATGAAGGTCAGCCGGACGGTAGTCCGTGAGGCGCTCATGCTCCTCGAGGAAGACGGCTATGTGCGGTCCCGCCGGGGCATTGGACGGTTTGTGGCCACGCGCCTGCCGCGGGTCGGCCTGGAGCGGATCAGGCCCATGGAGGAGATTCTCGCTGAGGCCGGATCCGCTATCCAGGTCAGCCGGACGCAGCACGTACTGCACCCGTCGTCGTCGGTGTTTACCGCAGAGCCCCTCGGAATCCGCGAAGAGGAGCCCTCCTGGTTCTTCGAGAGCGTCCTCACACGGGACGGCTCTCCTATCGCTTTGGTCCAAGAGCACGTCGCAAGCGAGGGGGGTCTCATCGATCGTGACCCTGCAGCGGCACGCGCCATTGTGGACGACGTCGGGCGCGAGGCCACGCTGCTGGCTAACTTGATCTCGGCTATTGGCCCGGCCTTTGGTCCCGGCGAGACC
Source organism: Arthrobacter sp. 01T428 (assembly GCF_056398685.1). Classification (NCBI taxonomy): domain Bacteria; kingdom Bacillati; phylum Actinomycetota; class Actinomycetes; order Micrococcales; family Micrococcaceae; genus Arthrobacter; species Arthrobacter sp. 01T428. The sequence continues at coordinate 25,456 of NZ_JBFTPW010000006.1, forward strand.
GACATCGCAGCAGGCACCCCGGGCGTCGCGCGCGGCGAGCTGCTTGAGCTGGATGCCCAGGACCCGGTGCTGATCCTGACCCAGACCGTAGAGCACTCAGGCCAGGTCGTCTACCTGGCCAAGACACTGGTCAACACCGGAGTGGTCCAGATCGGAATCATCCAGGGAACCTAACGGGCGGGCACCCAACTGACTCGCAGTAGATGTCGTTTTGAGGGCCTATAACGACACCTGCTGCTAGTCAGTTGGGGACTTGCGGGGCGAGGGTGGCCGTGGGGACTAGTTGGCTGGGCGGACGGCTCGTCCCGCGGCTGCGATTACCAGCTTCTCCGGGAGCAGCTTGACGGCCACCCGGGCAACAAAGGAGTTGAGCCGGCCATCCACGACGCTCGGCTTGTTCCCGCGGATCGCGGACATGGCGGTGTCCACCACCTGCTCCGGGGTCCGCAAGGATCCGGCGGCTGCTGCCTCGCCGGCGATGTCAAAGAAGGGTGTGTCCGTAGCCCCCGGGCAAACGGCAAGGACCTTCACGCCCGTTCCTTGAGTCTCCGCCCACAGCGCTTGGGTGAAGGAGAGCACAAACGCCTTCGTCGCGCCGTAGACGGCCATGTGGGGTATCGGCTGGAATGCGGCCGTACTCGCGATGTTGATGATGGCCCCCGAGCCGCGCTCAGCCATACCAGGCAAGTAGCGTGTGCTGGTACCGACCAAGGTGGAGCAGTTCAACTGGATCTGTTCGGCGTAGCGGTCGGCGTCCGCTTGGACGACTTGTCCGTGTGTTCCGAATCCCGCGTTGTTGACGAGGATGTCCACTGTGAGTCCCAGCGAATCGGTGGCGAGCTGGAGTTCCTTTGCGGAGTCCGGAAGGCTCAAGTCCATGGCAAGGACGGTCACTTCGGTCCCGTGCCCGCGGAGTTCAGCCGCAAGCGCGTCAAGTTTGTCCTGGCTGCGCGCAACCAGGATCAAGCGTGCGCCCTCAGCGGCAAGTCTGCGGGCGAAGACCGAACCAATGCCCGTAGAGGCTCCAGTGATGAGGGCTGTTTTGGCTGAAATGTTCATTTTCTTCTCCTACGTTCCGACTGTTAATAAACTGACTGTGCGGTTTGTTTTTTGCCCACGAGTCGAAGTCTCAGGCTCGTGGCCTGCTGCATTACCGGCTGGAAATGAACTGCTGCTCGAGGAATTGCAACAGAAGGTTCGCGCGTCTCTGGAAGGCATCGAGATCTTTGGGGTCAAGGGCATCGGTGACCGACTTCAACCCGTCGAATGCGGCCACGATAACCGTTGCCGCGTCGCCGGGATCGCCTGAAAACGCCAGGACGCCGCTTGCGCGGCCCCTTTGAAGGATGCCGGCCACGAGATCCACCCATGCGGCCAGGGGAGAGGCGCCACCGGGGTGCTCCTTCGTGGATGCCAGTTGATTCGCCAAATGCACCACGCCCCACGCGGAAGAGTCGCTCAGGACTGTTCTGACCATGAACTCCCCGAGGCTGCGCAACTCCTCCAGCGGGTTGTTCTTGCTCAGAATTTCTTCTTGCACGCGACGCAGCCAACGTGACTTTTGCTCGTCGACGACGGCCTGGGCCAACATTGCTTTCGACGAGAAGTGGAAGTAGATGGCTCCCTTCGTGAGCCCGACTTCGCGGATGATGTCGTCCATCCGGGTCTGCTCGAACCCCTTGCGCGCAAAAACGTCCGCGGCAACTCGAAGGATCTCATTCCGTGTGGCCGCGCCCTTGGGCGTACTGCCTGTGTCGCCGAACTCCATATTGCCACGTTACAAACCGACCAGTAGGTATGTCAATCTGGGTAGTTCGCCGGCTTCGATCATCCGATGGGCACAGCGTGCCGATAGGATTTGGTCGTTTAATGAGGGGCGCAACAGTAGCGATCGCTGCTCTGGCAGATTTTGGGAGGAGTGGGGGGACCCAATGCGCGATGAAGCGCTCTTCGAGGCTTCCGTCAAGCGGGAGCTCGTTCATAAGCGCTCCGTTTCGGAAGTCTTCTTGACTGACTTTGTCCAAACAAGTTCAAGGCGGTTCATTGCGGGAGCGCAGTGGCCGCGATGGCACGTTTTTTATGGGTCGCCGGACGGTTCGCCTGATTCGGCGCTCATGGCTGAGACATTGAGGCAGGCGGTAATCTTCATGTCCCATTTGTGCGGAGTGCCCTTGACCCACAAGTTCCTCATGCCGTACATGAGCATCTCGGTAGAAGCCGCGCTCCTGGATCCCTTGGTACCTGCGCAAGTTGCGGTCGAACTTGACGTGAAGGATATGAAGCTCAGTGGAGGGCATTTGTCCGCCCTGACTGTCACTGCTCGGTTCGTTGTTGACGGCACTCCCATCGGGGAAGGGGCCGCGGCGGCCCGCATTGTGAATCCTGCGACGTACCAGCGATTGCGCGGGGCGGTCCCCACTGTATTGCCGGCCGCTGGAGAAGACTTGCTGGCGTGTGCCGACGTCGGGCATGCCACCCAGCGGAACGTGATGCTCGGGCCAAGCTCGCGCCCCTTCGTCTGGCCGCTGCGGGTTGACCCAACCCACCCCATCTTCTTTGACCATCCGCTGGACCACGTCCCGGGAATGCTCTTGGTGGAGGCCGCAAGGCAGGCTGCGCGCGCAGCGTGTTCCAGGCCGGATGTCGATTTTGCCCTGTTTGAGGCGGAATTCATGAAGTTGGTTGAGTTCAGCTATCCCGTGGATGTTGTTGTGACTCGACTCGAATCACATGCCGCCCATGGTGTGATGAGAGTCCGGTTGTTGCACGAAGAAGAGACTCTGATGTCCTTGGTGGCTCAGGTCAAAACGCCGCATTGATTCAGGGCGTCCCTGGGCCTTGCGGGTGGCTGGGCATTAATGCCGGCATCATGAAGCCCCACATGTCGTCAATCCTTTTGAGAACGTCGCGCCGTTCTGTCAGCACGTTGGAAACCATCTGGACGCCCGTSAAAGACGCAACCAAATACCGTGCGAAGTCTGCGGCCTCGACCTCGGGCCGCACGTCACCGTCCAATTGGGCTTGGCGCGTCAGCATCTCCATGGTGGTTACCCAGTCCTGGTAGGGACCTTTGACGTCTCCATTGAACGCCGAAGCTTCGAAGGTCAGCCGGATTCCGGCCCTGACGATTGGCTCATCGAGTAGCTGTTGGCCGAATGTCCGGCACATGGCGATCATGGTCTCGAGCGCTGGCAGTCCCGCGGCGGCGATCTTCTCCCCGGCGACACGCACGATGTTGTGCTGTTCGGCGATGACAGCAAGCGCCAGGTCTTCCTTCGATTTGAAATGGAAATAGAGCGCGCCTTTAGTGACCGAGGCGCGCTCAGTGACGTCGCTCAGGCTTGCATTCCCGTAACCGACCTCTTCAAAGATCGACGCTGCACCCTCGATGACTGCCGTTCGGGTGGCTTTGGCACGTTGTTGCATGATCCGCGTGGAGACCTCTCCGGTTTCTGCGTCCGGGATACTTGAGTACATGAAACTGACGGACCCGAAGATCGGTGGGGGACATGTCAACATGTGTTGACCATGTGCCCCGGGTACTGGTCCTCGGTTCGTCCGGTTTCATTGGAAGCCGGGTTGTAGCCTCACTCGCCGGATCCGGAGGGGCGCACGTTGTTGCACTCTCACGAAAACCGGTTGCAAGACTACGAAACAACAACGCTACCATTGCGACCGCTGACATTTCCGTCCCGGGGAGCCTGATTCCCTTCTTGGCCGGTACGGATGTGGTCATCCACGCAGCATCCTATGTGGGCGCCGAGCCTCGCCTTGCCCATGCGATCAACGAGGCCGGCACCGGTCACGTCGTTGAGCAGTGCCGGGAAGCCGGGGTAGCCCGGCTGATCTATGTCAGTACGTGCAGTGTTTACGGGAGCGGTCCCCACCGCGGCATTCTTGAATCCGAGGTGGGATATCACCCGGCCTCGGTTGCCAGCGCCACCCGTGCCGTTGCCGAACAGCTGGTTCTCGGCTACGGCGGCGAAGTTGTTCGCCCCAACCTCGTGTTCGGTGCGGGAGACCGCTGGTTTGTTCCGGGCCTGCTCAGGCTGATGAAGGTTGCTGGCGGGTGGCCGGGCGATGGTTCGGCGCTGCTTTCGATCATCGGCGTCGAGGCCCTTGGCAGGCTGCTTTCCGGGCTTGCGTTGGCACCCCGGCAACCCGGGCGCGCTTTCCATGCCGCATATCCGGAACCTGTTCCGGTGTCATCCCTCCTGGAGAGCGTTGCCCGGGTATTCGGTGTGGAGTGCCCCAAGTTCCTGGGAGATGACGAACAGGCAGGCCCGGCCTTGCGCGCGGCAGGATTCAGTAGCCATCAGGTTGACTTGGTGACGAAGGATCACTGGTATTCCTCCGGAGGCCTTTGGCGGATCTCCCGGCTCGAACCGGAAACGTTCAGCAGCGCCCTTGGTGAATTTTCTTCCGCCTACCACGTTTCCCGGGAGCCCAATCGGTCATAAACCGGTTGAACGGTTTGTTTAATGGGCGGCCAGTCTCTAGACTTCAGTCCAGCGGCTCGTTGTGTTTGCGGCAACTAGTTGAAGGGCAGTAATGGGGGGAGGTGCGGCCGAGCAATCGACCGCACCTCATCTGTCCTACCGCACATCCTCGGTCCGGGTGCCGACGGCGTTCGATTTCCTATCTCACATCCTTGTGGTTTAGTATTGACGAGTTGCTCCGGCGGGTATGGAAGTCCCGGTGAGCAAAGTTCGGGGCTGTGGCGCAGCTGGTAGCGCACCTGCATGGCATGCAGGGGGTCAGGGGTTCGAGTCCCCTCAGCTCCACCACAAGAAAAGGGAATCACCCGAGCGGGTGGTTCCCTTTTTCGTCTCTCCGTGGAAAGCCGTGGATGCCCCCGTGCTACTCGCGCTTGACTCCATATTCCGCCGCGCTGACAAACTCGATCGCCGAGTAGGTCTCGTCGCCTACCACCCAGGCGTTGTGTCCCGGTGGAATGGTGTACGAATCTCCTTTGGAGATGCTGATCTTCTTGCCGTCGCTGGTCTCGACTTCCAGTGCGCCGGCAATACAGTAACCCACGTGGTTGAGCTGGCAGGAATCCGTTTGGACCACCGGTTTGATGCAGTCCGCCCAGCTCCAGCCCGGTTCGAAGCTGAGGCGGCCGATCGTGTAGTCACCAACAGTGACGTTTTCCACCACGGTCTTCTCCGGGCGGCGAACTTCATCGGGGGAATTGTGCGACTTTACTTCAAGCTGAGTGACGAGGTTGACAGTCATGGTCTGCTCACAAGGGGAGTGGGAGCCTGGTCTTCCAGGTCCGCAACGTGGCTCGCCCTTCGCAGCGGACCCTGATGTCCGGGCTGCTTGCGGCGCGTGCCGTGCCTTCAGCAGCGGTCAGACGGTCGATTACTTGCAATCTCTACCATCCTCCGCCACCCCCGTGTTGTCGAGGGTTCCTGAGGGGGATAGATTGGTGCACCGTGACCTTGACCGAGCTGGATGCACACCTTGAGACGCTCTTCGGCACCCTGCGCCGCTTTCCCGACGTCGAGGCGGAGAACCTGCACGCGCATGACGCCACCGACCGGCTCCTCCTTGAGACCGCGGCGGGCTACCTCAGTAATCCGGAAACCCGCGTTGCGGTGATCGGCGACCGCTACGGAGCCCTGACCCTCGGCGCCTTGGCGGCGCTCGGCGTCGGGCACGTCCGGGTGACCCAGGACCTCTACGCCGGCAGGCTCGCGCTGCAGCGGAACGCCGAGGCGTCCGGGCTGTCCGGCCGCTTTGATCAGTTCGAGCTGGGCGCCGGCCTGCTCGATGGCGCCGAACTGGTGATCATGCAGCTCCCCAAAGCCCTCGCGGAACTGGAAGAAATCGTCGACGCCGTAGCGCGCTTTGCGGCGCCGGGTGCCGTCCTGCTCGCCGGAGGTCGCGTCAAGCACATGTCCCTGGGGATGAACGCCGTCCTTGAACGCCGCTTCGAATCGGTGCAGCCGCAGCTTGCGCAACGGAAGTCACGTGTCCTGCTTGCCGCCGGTCCCAAGCGGCCGGACACCCCGGAGCCCTTCCCGGTCTCGGAACAGAACACGGAGCTGGGGATGACGGTCTGTGCCCACGGGGGTGCGTTTTCGGGCACGAAGCTGGATATCGGCACGCGTTTCCTCCTGGGTTTCCTGGACAGGATCCCCGGAGCGCGGCACGCGGTAGACCTCGGCTGCGGTACCGGGATCCTCGCCACGATCTACTCCCGGAAGCATCCCGACGCCCGGGTTACGGCGACAGACCAATCGGCGGCAGCCGTCGCTTCCGCGAGGGGAACCGCGGCAGCCAACGGACTGGCAGATCGCATCACGGTAGTCCAGGACGACGCCATGTCCACTTTCGAACCGGGCAGCGCCGACCTCATCCTGCTGAACCCGCCGTTCCACCTCGGCGCAAGCGTCCATGCCGGGGCGGCCACGAAGATGTTCGATGCCGCGGCGAGGGTCCTGTCTTCCGGCGGCGAACTTTGGACTGTCTACAACAGCCATTTGCAGTACCGCGCGGCGCTCGAAAGGCTGATCGGTCCCACCACCGAAATCGGCCGCAACCCGAAATTCACCGTGACGCGCAGTATCAAACGTTAACCATCAGAGCGCTTCCGACAGCAACTGCTCCACCCCGAAGTGCCCGATTCCCGCCATCCGCGGATTGTCATCCGAGAAACTGACCATCGCCGTCGCAAGGACCACAGCCCAGCCGCGGGACCGGGCCCACGTAGCGGCGTCCACCGCGCCTCCGAAGGCCGCCATGAAACGGCGCCGCGCACCGCCGTCGAACATCAACCATGCCACGGCGAGGTCGACGGCGGGATCCCCGGCCCCGAGGTCGCCGAAGTCGACGACGGCGGCGAGGCGGCCGTCGGGCCGCAGGAGGACGTTGGCCGGGTGGAGATCTCCATGCAGCCACAGCCCGGGGCCGTCCCACGGCGGCGCCCCGCAGGCCTCGGAAAAGAGCGTCCGCAACCGTGCCGCCTGCGGATAGCGGCTGGAATCGTCGAGCCGCTCCATGACCACGCCGGACCTCGCTGCCAAAGGCACCCCCCGGAGGGGATTGACGGGCGCGCCCGGTGCGGCCGGAACATGGATGGCGACGAGGAACGCGGCAAGGTCCTCGGCTGCCGCATTCCGTAACTCCTGGGGCGCCCGCGCCGCGGAGAGTCCCTCCAACCAAGGAGTCACGCTCCACGGCCATGGATAATCCGCGGATGGCCGCCCCGAATGGATGGGGCTGGGGAGGGGCACTGGCGAACGCTTGGCATACCCGGGGAGATAGTGCTGCTCATGCAGTATCAGCTGCGCTGCCGCCTCCCGGCGGGGCAAGCGGACGGCCCACTCCTTGCCGAGCCGGTACATGACGTTGTCCCAGCCGTTGGCCACCAACTCCAAGGGAAGGTCGGCGAGCCCTGGCAGTTGATCTTCGAGCAAACTCCTCACCAACCCTGCGGTGATGTCCAGCTCGGCCTGCGGCATGAGTGCCATATTCCGGGGCCTCCGATCAGCAATATCCGGGTCCATTACGCCTGGGCAGCGTGTGGGCATACCGGGACAAGCACAGGTGCCGTACGATGCAAATGCAACAGCATTATTCGAATGATTTTAGGGGAATCCGTGACTGAGATCCGCCAGCCGACTCCGAGGCGCGGAACCAATCTGCCCCGCATGGGGGACTTCAACCTGACCGTCATTCTCGACGCCATCAGGCGTTCGTCCGGCGGACTGAGCCGGGTGGAACTCGCCCAGATTGTCGGCCTTTCACCGCAGACCATTTCGAACATCTCCCGGCGCCTCCTGGATCAACACCTCATTGTCGAAGCGGGCAAGGAAGGCAGCGGCCCGGGCAAGCCCCGCACCATCCTGCGCCTGAACCCTTCCGGAATGTACGCGCTTGGCGTCCATCTCGATCCTGCCGTCATCACCACCGTGGTCCTGGACCTGGTCGGAGACGTTGTGAAGCACTCCAGGATTCCCACGCCGGCCGGAAGCAATCCGCAGCGCGTCATCGCCGCCATAGCGGAGGAAATCAAGGCGCTGATCGAAGATTCAGGTGTTGATACGGGAAAGATCGCGGGACTTGGCGTCGCGGCGCCGGGCCCCATAGACCTTGACGAGGGTACGGTCGTGGATCCGCCCCTCATGACGGGTTGGGACCGGGTGCACTTGAGGGACGCCCTTGCCGAAGCCACCGGGCTCGAGACCCTTGTGGACAAGGACGTTACCAGTGCGGCCGTCGCCGAAACCTGGGCAGGCGGGGCCAGCGGCACCGGAAGTTTCATCTTCATGTATATGGGTACCGGTATTGGTTGCGGCATCGTCTTGAATGACGAAGTTGTCCGTGGAACGTCCGGCAACGCCGGTGAGATCGGACACATCATTGTCGATCCGGACGGGCCAGCATGCGATTGCCGCCTGCGCGGTTGCGTCAAGTCCTCCTGCATCCCGCAGGTGCTCGTGGCCGAAGCCGAAGAGCAAGGTGTCCTGAACGGTGGCCGCAAAGGCACCGAAGGCCCGGAGGTCCAGGAAGGCTTTGCCCGGCTTTGCGATGCCGCGGATGCAGGTGACGAACGGGCCATCGCGATCATAGACAAGTCGGCGGTGCTGGTTGCCCGGGCGGTCGCGGTGGTGACCAACACCCTCGACGTCGAACGCGTCGTGTTTGGCGGCCCGTTCTGGGGCCGGATGTCCGAACGTTACCTGGATCGCATTCCGCCCTTGCTCGCGGCCAACAGCGCCGCCAACAGCATCCACGGCATCGAGGTTGTCGGGACCGGAGTGGGCGAAGATGTCGGCGCCATCGGCGCGGCCTGCCTCGTGCTGGAACATACGCTTGCGCCGCGCGCCCAGCGGCTCCTCTTGGAAGGCTGAGGCCTTCACCACGTCCTGCGTCGCAGGGCCGCATTTATCAATATCGGTAACAGGCTGGGCCAGCTGAAGTGTGGGGGCTGCAGCCGCTTGAAGATCGGAGCGTCATGCGTCGCCCAGTCCGGATCGGAGCAGCACTGCTCGGCGTCGTAGGCCTTTTGGCCTCGGCCGCCTGCTCTGCCCAACCGCAAGCTGTTAACAAACAAACCATCAAGATCGTCTATCAAAAGACGGACTCCTTCACCGCCCTGGACAAAGTCTTCCAGGACGCCAAGCAGGAATTCGAGGCGGCAAACGCCGGCGTCACCGTGGACTTGGAGCCCATCCAAGCCAACGACGACGATTACGGCACCAAGCTCGCGCTGGCCCAGCGTTCCCCGGACACGGCTCCGGACGTCTTCTACGAGGACACCTTCAAGGTCCGCTCGGACGTCGACGCCGGATACTTGCTGAAACTCGACGCGCAGCTGGCCGCGTGGGACGAGTGGTCCAAGTTCAACGAGGGTGCCAAAGCCGCGGGACGCGGTGACGACGGCAGCATCTACTCCGTCCCGCTCGGCACTGACACGAGGGCCATCTGGTATAACAAGACAGTCCTCCAGAAGGCCGGCATCTCGGTGCCCTGGCAGCCGAAGACCTGGGAAGACATCCTGGTTGCCGCCCGCAAGATGAAGGCCGCGGATCCGGGCGTGATTCCCTTCAGCATGTACGCCGGAAAAGGCACCGGTGAGGGAACCGTCATGCAGAGCTTCTACGAATTGCTCTATGGAACGGGAAGCTCCCTGTATTCGGAAAGCGACAAAAAGTGGGTTGTGGGTTCCAAGGGGTTCACCGACTCGCTCCAGTTCCTGAAGACCCTCTACGACGAGAAGCTTTCCGTGACCCCTGCGGATGCCCTCGATTCGAACGTCTGGAAGAAAGTCTTTGGACAGTGGCTGCCGCAAGGCAAAATGGGTGCCACCGTGGAAGGCTCCTACGCGCCGTCTTTCTGGCAGAAGGGCGGCTCCTACGAATGGGCCGGCTATGCGCAGGACATGGGAGTGGCCATGTTCCCGACACAGCGTGGACAGGATCCCGGTGGCGTGAGCATGTCCGGTGGATGGACGCTCGCCGTCGGTGCGAAGACCAAGACCCCGGACCTGGCCTTCAAGTTCCTGACGACTGCCGTGAACAAGAAGAATGCCTTGGCGTTTGACGTGAACAACTCGCAGATCGCCGTCCGCACCGATGTCGCTTCCGATCCCGGATACCAAGCGGCCAACCCGTTCGTGAAGGATGTTTCCGATTTGGTGGGCGTCACCCACTATCGCCCGGCAACCGCCGACTATCCGAAGATCTCCCTCGCGGTCCAACAAGCCACCGAGGCTGTCATCACCGGCAAACAAAACCCCGCGGAAGCCGCAGCCGAATACGACGCTTCGGTCAAGAAACTCGTCGGCGACGCCAAGGTCATGCAGAAATGACGCATGGCAGTCCCTGATTCCCTCAACCGCGGTTCCCTGCGACGCAGATCGCCCGTCCGAAAGGCTCTGCGTCGCAGGCTCCGCTTGTTGCCGGTTTTGCCGTCAATCCTGCTGTTGGCCCTCTTCATGGTGGCACCTGTGGCGTGGTCCTTCTACGCCTCCTTCACCAACGCCGCATTGTCCGGCAAGGCGGCCTTGAACCCCCAATGGGTCGGCCTGGACAACTACGCGCGGATGCTGACGGATTCGGTCTTTCCGCTCTCGGCATGGCTGACGGTAATTTTCGTGGCCGTTTCCGCGATCCTCGGACAGAACGCCCTGGGCCTGGTCATCGCCCTGTTGATGACTAGATCCGGGGGAGCGACGGCGTCGCTAGTGGGCACGGTGGTGGTCGCGGCGTGGATCCTGCCGGAGATCGTGGCGGCCTTCGCGGCCTACGCGTACTTCAGCCAAGACGGCACACTCAACCAGCTCTTGGCAATGTTCGGTGTCCAAGGCACCAACTGGCTCTACGCTTTTCCGATGGCCGCCATCATCCTGGCCAATGTGTGGCGCGGCACCGCGTTCTCGATGCTGGTCTACAGGGCCGCGCTTTCCCAGGTCCCGCGCGACATTTCCGAAGCCGCCCTCATGGACGGCGCCAGGGGTTGGCAACGCCTGGCCTTCATCACCCTGCCGATCATCCGGGGAAGCATCGCCACGAACCTCATGCTGATCACCCTCCAGACTCTCGCGGTATTCACCCTCATCTGGGTGATGACGGCCGGTGGTCCCTCCAACGCGAGCACCACCTTGCCCGTGCTGGCGTACCAGGAAGCCTTCAAGCTCGGAGACATCGGCTACGGCACCGCGATCGCTTCGGTATTGATCCTGATCGGCATGGTCTTCGGGGCTGTGTACGTCAGGCTGATCCGCGGGGCGAAGCCGTGACCTCCCTGCGGCGTGCGCCCGTGCTCGCCGGGAAGCGCCCGACGGCGGTACCAGGGCGGCGGCTCCGCGTGCGCTTCGCTGCCAATGCGGCTTTGGCCGTGATTGGGCTGTGCTTTGTGCTGCCCCTTGCGTGGTTGCTTCTCGCCTCCGTTGATCCGCACGCCGGATACGAGACGCGGTGGCCGCAATCGGCGTCGCCCGCCAATTTTGCCGCCGTGATGACGCCCGGGCTGCTCTTCCACCCGCTCGTGAACAGCTTCCTGCTCTCTGCCGGAACCGCCGTCGTGAACCTGGCAGTTGCCGTGCTCGCGGCCTATCCGCTGTCCCGCTACCAATCGCGCTTCAACAAGCCGTTCCTCTACGCGATCCTGTTTGGCACTTCGCTCCCGGTCACGGCGATCATGGTGCCGGTCTACGGCCTGTTCGTACAGTTGCAATTGCTGGACTCGATGCCGGCAACCATTTTCTTCATGGCAACCACCACCTTGCCGATGGCCATTTGGATGACCAAGAACTTCATGGACTCCGTGCCGTTGGAGCTGGAGGAAGCCGCCTGGATGGACGGCGCCTCGGGACTGGCCACGCTGCGGAGAATCGTGGTGCCCCTGATGAGGCAGGGGCTGGGAGTGGTGTTCATCTTCGTCTTCATCCAGGCCTGGGGGAACTTCTTCGTCCCGTTCATCCTGTTGTTGTCTACCTCAAAGCAGCCGGCCGCGGTGTCTGTCTTCAGCTTCTTTGGCCAGCACGGAGCCATTGCCTACGGGGAACTCGCCGCGTTCTCCATCTTGTATTCGGTCCCGGTGCTTATCCTCTACACGGTGGTCGCCAAGGGTTCGGGAAGCGCGTTTGCGCTGTCCGGCGCGATGAAGGGCTGAGCGGCCGACAGCCAGGACTCAGTCGATGTCCTCCACGATGGTGCCGTAGGGGATGGAATCATCCAGGTGTGCTTGGTGGCCGGTGAGGCCGCGGTTGTAAAGCACCCGCACCCCGTGAAGCTTGTCCGCGGCCGATTGCATCAAGATGGGGCGGACGGTTTGGATGAACCGCTCGTCCTTGCCGTCGAGGTATTCCTGATAACTGGCTGGAAGCTGGATCATGGCAAAAGAATAGTCCTGCAGGACCGTCATGGGGAGGGCTCGCAACGGGCTTCTCTGTGGCGTACTGTTTTCGGCTTTAAACCCTGCCAGTAGCCAAAGCGAACAATCTTCAGAAATCAGGCGAAACCTAGCGTAAAAATGCGTCTTAATTCGGCGGGGGATTTGTGGCGCCCGGAACCCCGATCTAGAGTCGTATTCAAGTTACCGCGGTAACGTGTCAGCGATCCTCCGCCGGATCTGCCTCTTGAAGGCAGGCAGGAGGGTGTGGGTGCCCCCATGTGGGCCTGACATTTGCACACGGACAACTTCATTCCAGGCGTAACAGTCGCGGCTGCGCCCTGCTGGAGTTCGTTGCGTGTATCCCCAAACTCAATTCACCGATTCTGCAGTCCATGGACCTGGCTTTCAAGTCCGTGAACGCAGGCCCGCTGACACACAGCCAAGGACGCAAATGTCACCACCAAGCCTCATCGACACCCATCCAAACTTGACCGGCACGGCTCCCGTTGCCCTGTCCTACGAACTTTTCCCTCCCCGCTCTCCCGCCGCCGCGGAGTCCCTCTGGACGACCATCGGGGAGCTCGAGGCCACTGACCCCGATTTTGTCTCGGTCACCTACGGCGCCAGCGGCTCCAACCGGGACACCGCCGTCGAGCTCATCAACCGGCTGCTGCTCGAAACGACCCTGCGGCCATTGGCCCACCTGACCTGCGTTGGAAACACCCCGGAGGAATTGGCCGAGATCATCGGCGAGCTCCTGGACAACGGCGTGCGCGGCATCCTTGCGCTGCGCGGCGACCTCCCCAAGGACAGCGGACAGCCGGTCAACGGTTCGCTGCGCTACGCCCAGGACCTGATCGAACTGATCCGGCGCGTGGAACAGCGACGTTCGGCCCTGCTGTGCGCGGGCAAGATCGCCGTTGGCGTGGCCGCCTATCCCACCCGCCACCCTGAGTCGCCGAGTGTGGAGCACGACGTCGAGGTGCTGCTTGCGAAGCAGCGTTCGGGCGCAGACTTCGCCATCACGCAGGTCTTCTTCCACACCGAACAATATGCGGACCTGATCTCCCGGGCCCGGCGTGCGGGCGTCACGATCCCGATCATCCCGGGCGTCATGCCGCTGACCAGCCTTCGCCGGCTCAAGCGCCTCGGCGAGCTCACCGGCGTCGAGCCGGCACCGGAGCTCATCGAGCGCCTTGCCGCGGCGGACAGCGACGCCGAACGGCGCAGGATCGGAGTCCGTGCCACCGTGGACCTGGCCAACGCCGCCCTCCAGGCCGGTGCTCCGGGCATCCACCTGTACACCTTCAACGAGCACGCCTGCGCCCTGGACGTGCTGGACAAGCTTGCCTTGCCCCGGCCGGCCAGGCCCGCCAGCAGGCTCAGTGCCATCGCCCGCCGCCAAGAACTCGTCAGCTGATCAGCCAACGCTGCTCCGCACACCCCTAGACACATCGATTTGCACCTACTGCCCCAAGGAAATCCCATGACTGAACAGAACATCACCCAGTTCCCCGCCGCATCCCTCCTCGGCTACCCGCGCATCGGCCGCCGTCGTGAACTCAAGAAGGCTGTTGAAGCCTACTGGGCCGGCAAGATCGACGCCGCTGCCCTTGACGCCGCTGCCAAGGACATCCAGCTGACCACAGCGAAGCGACTCCAGGAACTGGGCCTCAACGAAGCCGCCGCCGTTCCGGGCACCTTCTCCTTCTACGACCAGGTGCTCGACGCGACGGCTCACTTGGGTGCCGTCCCGGCCCGTTTCGGCCAGTTGCTCAACGCCGAAGGCCAGCTCGACATCGATGGCTACTTCACCTTGGCCCGCGGCAACAAGGAACAGCAGCCGCTGGAAATGACCAAGTGGTTCGACACCAACTACCACTACCTCGTGCCGGAAATCGGCCCGGAGACCGACTTCAAGCTCGCCTCCAACCGCATCGTGGAGGAATTCGAGTTCGCCCTGGCCAACGGCATCGAGACCCGCCCGTACATCGTGGGCCCGGTGACCTACCTGCTGCTTTCCAAGGCTTCGGACGACGCTCCTGCGGGCTTCGCCCCGCTGTCCCGACTCGAGGACATCCTCCCGGTCTACGTTGAGCTGCTCGGCAAGCTTGCCGCCGCCGGCGCCAGCTGGATCCAGTTGGACGAGCCCGCCCTCGTCGTCGACCAGGACACCCCGGCCGAAGAAATCCAGGCTGCCGTTGCCCGTGCCTACGAAGTTCTCTCCGGTGCCGCAGCGCGCCCCCAGCTCTTCGTGTCCACCCCGTACGGCTCCCTCGACGGCCAGCTCGGTACCCTTGCCGCCACCAACATCGACGCCCTGCACATCGACGTCTTCAAGGGCGCGGTACCGTCCGCGGCAGCCCTGGCGGGCCTCGGCAACAAGACCCTGGTTGCCGGCGTCGTCGACGGCCACAACATCTGGCGCAACGACCTCGCGGTCTCGGCCGCAAAGCTCGACGAATTGAAGGCCGCGGCCGGCAAGCTCGCCGTCAGCACCTCCACCTCCACCCAGCACGTTCCGCACGATACTGCCGAGGAAACCCAGCTCTCCGCGCAGCTCCGCAGCTGGCTCGCCTTCGCTGACCAGAAGGCCGTCGAGGTCAAGACCCTCGCCGACTACCTGGCCAACCCGGCTTCCGCGAAGGCCGCCATCGACGAAGCGTCCGCAGTGATCGCCTCCCGCGCCACCGCCGAAGGCGTCCAGCGCGCCGACGTCCGTGCCCGCACCGCTGCCCTCACCGAGGCCGACTTCAACCGCTCCGAGTACTCGGTCCGCGAAGCCGCACAGGAAGCAGCGCTTCACCTGCCGCCGCTGCCCACCACCACCATCGGTTCCTTCCCCCAGACCTCGGAAATCCGCTCCGCCCGTGCCCGCAACAACAAGGGCGACCTCACCAACGAGCAGTACGAACAGCTCATGAAGGATGAGATCAAGCGCGTTGTCGAGCTGCAGGAAGAGCTCGGCTACGACGTCCTGGTGCACGGCGAGCCCGAGCGCAACGACATGGTCCAGTACTTCGCCGAGAACCTCGAAGGCTTCGACGTCACGGTCCACGGCTGGGTCCAGTCCTACGGCTCGCGTTGCACCCGTCCGTCCATCCTTTGGGGCGATGTCACCCGTTCGGCTCCCATCACGGTTGCTTGGGCCGAATACGCGCAGTCCCTCACCAACAAGCCGATGAAGGGCATGCTCACCGGTCCGGTCACCATCCTGGCCTGGTCCTTCGTCCGCGACGACCAGCCGCTGGGCGAGACCGCCAACCAGGTGGGCCTGGCGCTGCGCGACGAAATCGCCGATCTCGAAGCTGCCGGCATCAAGGTCATCCAGGTGGACGAGCCCGCCCTGCGCGAACTCCTGCCGCTGCGCAAGGCCGACCACGCGGCCTACCTGAAGTGGTCGGTTGACTCCTTCCGCCTGGCCACCGCCGGTGCCGCCGACGCCACCCAGATCCACACCCACCTCTGCTACTCGGAGTTCGGCGTGATCATTGACGCGATCGACGGCCTCGACGCCGACGTCACGTCCATCGAAGCAGCACGTTCACGCATGGAGGTTGTCCACGACCTCGAGGCGCATCACTTCGGCCGCGGCGTTGGTCCGGGCGTCTACGACATCCACTCGCCGCGTGTTCCGGGCGAGGCCGAAGTCACCGAGCTGCTGTCCACCGCCGTCAAGCACGTTCCGTCCCGCCAGCTCTGGGTCAACCCGGACTGCGGCCTGAAGACCCGTGGCTACGCCGAGACCGAAGAGTCCCTGCGCAACCTGGTCAAGGCCACCAAGACGGTCCGCGCCAGCCTGCTCGAAGCAGCCAAGTAGACATCACGTAGTACGAACGGCGGCGGCCGGTCACCTCGAAAGGTGACCGGCCGCCGTCGTTAACTCTGCCTCAGGACCTTGGTCCTGCGTCACGACTCCCAGAGGATCTCGTCGTCCACCACGCCGTCCTCGTCCGCCGCGACTACCAGGAGTTCGTCGGTGAAGTGCGAGCCCAAGGTGAAGTCGAGGACGAAATAGCGCTCCGGCTGGCCGGGGTAGATCGCTACATGGCCTAGTTTGAGGGCCTTGAGGAAGACGTCCTTGGTGAGCTGCGTCTTGTCGCGGACGCCGAACACTGCCTCCAGTTGCTCGTCCTTGAGCTGGTTGGAGTGGAAGTGGAGGAATTGCTGGGAGTTGGTGCCGTCCTGGTCCAGCTCCTCGGCGATCATGTCCCGGACCTGGTCCACCAGCTCGGGGAGGTAGCCCAGGCGATAGTCCACCTTATGGAGTGCCTTCTCGTCGAAGTGGTCGTGCGCCGCGACGTTCAGGTCCAGTTCCAGGGGATTTCCGGCGAGCTCGTGCGAAGCCACGTAACAGTGCTCCCGCCCGTGGTTGAGCTCGATCTCCCCAAAATGTTTGCTCGCTACCTTGCTCATGTCTTCAAGATAGTCCCAAACAAGCGGCGTGTTCCAGCATCCTGGAAGATTTCAGGTGCGTGGTTTGGGCGTTGACTTTTGAGTCGTTTTGGGCATCGTAGCGGCACTGCCGGCGCGGACGGTTGCGGTGCTCCCGCGAAGGGTATCGGCCAGCAATTCCGTGAAGAGCTGCACCTGCGCTGTCCGCTTCTCGTTGATGAGCAGGGCGAACACGTTGCGGGCTAGCCGGATGTCCGGAACGTCGAGGACCACGACGCCGGGCGGCCGGTGCCGCAGCGCGAGTTCCGGCACCAGTGCGGCGCCGAGCCCCGCTGCCGCCATCTCGAGGCTGGCGTGGAAGTCGTCGCTATAGGCCGCGACGCGCGGGTGCAGATTGCAACTCGCGAACAAGCGTTCAATCACCACGGCGTCGCTCGTGCCCGGGTGGTGCATGATCCAGGGCATGTCCGAGAGTTGCGAGGCCTGCATTTCGGCGTCCTCCCGGATGCCCCAGGACGCGGGGAGCACCACCCGGAAGTCGTCATCGCCGATCCATTGCCGGTCCAGGGTGTGGGGCCACGCGAGTCCGGACTGGCCCACTTGGTACACCAGCGCCAGGTCCAGTTCGCCGCCGGTGCGCAGCCCTTGGATGGTTTGGGAAGGTTCGGCCACCCATACACGGAGTTCTATGCCAAGCTTTTTCCAGCGCGGGTTCCGGAGAATGTCCGGCAGGACGTAGGTTGCCAGGCTGGGGAAGATGCCGAGCCGCAGTTCCTGGACGGGGGAGTCCGCGCTCCTCGATGCGGCGGCCAGCAGGGTCTCGACGTCGGTGAGCACTTTGGAAGCATGCCGCACCATGGTCAGGGCGGCTTCGGTGGGAACCACGCTCCGTGGGGAACGGTGGAAGAGTTCGACGCCGGTGTCCCGTTCCAGGGATGCCATCTGTTGGGATACGGCTGAGGCTGTGTAGCCGAGCCGTGCGGCGGCTGCCGCGAAGGAACCGAGCCGCGTGACTTCAAGCAGTGTCCGCAGGTGGAGAAGGTTGACCATCAGTGATCCTTAGGCTCGATGCCGGCCGAAATCCGTGCCCAGCCAGCATAGCGGTGTGAATTCGGTCTCCGCTGCTGCCCGGGGGAGCCACGAAACCGTGTTTGCAGGATGCCGCGACACGCCGGGATCCAAGCGACACGCTGAGGATTAAATGTGGCTAAGTAGTCCACAGGGTGTGGATTACGTCTCCGGATTTGGCGGATTCCCGGACATTTTTACCTCCCTTGCCTGTGGACTACCGGTGCGTAAAATGACATACTTGTAATACATCATCTTGGGGTTCCGCTGAGGCGCTTGCACTACATGTAGTATCGATTTACGGATTGAGCGGGAAACCAGCACAAGACATGCAAGACATGAATGCAAGACGTGAATAGAAGAGTTCGGCCGCCTAGGCGGTCAGCGGGCCAGCATCGGAGTCGGAATCAGTTCCGGTCGGGGCCTGCCAAGCGAAGAGCAAAGACTTCAACAAAGGGGACAGGGACCATGACTGTTACGGTTTACACGAAGCCGGCCTGTGTTCAGTGCAACGCAACCTACCGTGCACTCGACAAAAAGGGCATCGCCTACCAGAGCGTTGACATCTCACAGGATGCCGAGGCCCTTGAGCGCCTGAAGGCCCTTGGATACATGCAGGCCCCCGTCGTGGTGACCGAGCAGGACCACTGGTCAGGTTTCCGTCCGGACAAGATCGAAGAGCTGGCGCTGGCTGCCGCTTCGGTAGCGTAGTTTTTCAGGACTCCGCCACAACAACAAAGTATTCCAATGTAGTCGAGGTGACTCCCATGGCAGCGCTGGCAACAGCAACTGCTCAACTGAACGCTGAAGCCGTCAGCACGCGGAGTCACCTCATCTACTTTTCCTCCACATCTGAGAACACCAAGCGCTTCGTCCAGAAGCTCGGCGTCGACGCGGAACGCATCCCGCTCCATGCCAAGGACGCACCGCTGCTCGCACTGGAACCTTTCGTCCTGGTGCTGCCCACGTATGGCGGCACGAATGGCGAAGGATCGGTGCCCAAGCAAGTCATCAGGTTTCTGAACAACCCGCAGAACAGGGAACTGATCCGCGGCGTCATCGGAGCAGGAAACACCAACTTCGCGGAAAACTACTGCATGGCGGGAGACATCATCGCCACCAAATGCCGGGTTCCGCTTCTTTATCGATTCGAACTCATGGGGACTCCGGAAGATGTTGACCGGGTCAATCAAGGATTGGAAAAGTTTTGGACACGACTGTCGCAGATACAGAAGTAACCAAGGGCGCTATGGACACCGCCAAGGTCAAGAAGCCATTGCCGGAGGCCTACAAGGGCCTTGGCTACCATGAGCTCAATGCCATGTTGAACCTTTATGGTCCGAACGGGGAGATCCAGTTCGAAGCCGACCGCGAGGCCGCGCACCAGTACTTCCTGCAGCACGTGAACAACAACACCGTTTTCTTCCACGACCTGGAAGAGAAGCTGGACTACCTGGTCAAGAACCAGTACTACGAGCGCGAGACCCTCGATCAGTACACGATGAACTTCATCCGTGACCTGTTCAACCGCGCCTACAAGAAGAAGTTCCGCTTCGAGACCTTCCTCGGCGCCTTCAAGTTCTACACCTCCTACACGCTCAAGACCTTCGACGGCAAGCGTTTCCTGGAGCGCTACGAAGACCGTGTCTGCATGGTTGCCCTGCACCTTGCCCGCGGCAACGAGGAGCTGGCCAGCCGCCTCGTCGACGAAATCATCGACGGCCGCTTCCAACCCGCCACGCCCACGTTCCTCAACGCCGGCAAGGCCCAGCGCGGCGAGCTGGTCTCCTGCTTCCTGTTGCGCATCGAAGACAACATGGAGTCGATCGCCCGCGGCATCAACTCGGCGCTGCAGTTGTCCAAGCGCGGCGGTGGCGTGGCCCTCTCGCTGACCAACATCCGCGAGCACGGCGCCCCCATCAAGCAGATCGAAAACCAGTCCTCCGGCGTCATCCCGGTCATGAAGCTCCTCGAAGACAGCTTCTCCTACGCCAACCAGCTCGGTGCCCGCCAGGGTGCGGGTGCCGTGTACCTGCACGCCCACCACCCGGACATCTACCGATTCCTGGACACCAAGCGTGAAAACGCCGACGAGAAGATCCGCATCAAGACGCTGTCCCTCGGCGTCGTCGTCCCGGACATCACGTTCGAGCTGGCCAAGAAGAACGAGGACATGTACCTCTTCTCCCCGTACGACGTCGAACGCGTCTACGGCGTCCCGTTCTCCGACATCTCGGTCACCGAAAAGTACTACGAGATGGTGGACGACTCCCGGATCAAGAAGACCAAGATCAGCGCCCGCGAGTTCTTCCAGACCCTCGCGGAGATCCAGTTCGAGTCCGGCTACCCGTACATCATGTTCGAGGACACCGTGAACCGGGCCAACCCGATCGCGGGCAAGATCACCATGAGCAACCTGTGCTCGGAGATCCTGCAGGTGTCCACGCCGTCCATCTACGCCGAGGACCTCAGCTACGAGACGGTCGGCAAGGACATCTCCTGCAACCTTGGTTCGATGAACATCGCCAAGACCATGGATTCCCCGGACTTCGGCCTCTCGATCGAGACGTCCATCCGTGCCCTCAGCGCGGTGTCGGACATGTCCTACATCAACTCGGTGCCGTCCATCGCGCAGGGCAACGCCCAGAGCCACGCCATCGGCCTCGGCCAGATGAACCTGCACGGCTACCTTGCCCGTGAGCACGTCCACTACGGTTCCGAAGAGGGCCTGGACTTCACCAACATCTATTTCTACACGGTGCTTTTCCACGCTCTCCGTGCCTCGAACAAGCTGGCCATCGAGACCGGCCAGCCCTTCGGCGGCTTCGAGAACTCGACGTACGCCAGTGGCACGTTCTTCGACAAGTACACCGAGCAGGAATGGGCCCCGGAGACCGGGCGCGTCCGCGAGCTTTTCGCCGGCATCCACATTCCCACGCAGGACGACTGGCGCGAGCTGAAGGCTTCCGTCATGGAGCACGGCATCTACAACCAGAACCTGCAGGCCGTCCCGCCCACAGGCTCCATCAGCTACATCAACAATTCGACGTCCTCGATCCACCCCGTCGCGTCGAAGATCGAGATCCGCAAGGAAGGCAAGATCGGCCGCGTCTACTACCCGGCCCCTTACCTGACCAACGACAACCTGGAGTACTACCAGGACGCGTACGAGATCGGTTACGAGAAGATCATCGACACCTACGACGCGGCCACGCAGCACGTTGACCAGGGCCTGTCCCTGACTCTGTTCTTCAAGGACACCGCCACCACGCGTGACATCAACAAGGCGCAGATCTACGCATGGCGCAAGGGCATCAAGACGCTCTACTACATCCGCCTCCGCCAGCTAGCGCTGGAAGGGACCGAAGTTGAGGGCTGCGTTTCCTGCATGCTGTAACCGATAACGGTTGTTTATTTGCGGCAGCCGCCGCGCCTCAAAACTGAAGAGTACGACGCCGGGTGAGCGCCCGGCGTCGTACGCTTACCTTAAAGAACACAAACGTTAAGGGGACGAAATGACCGAGAAGGTCAAGCTGCTTAGCCACGTCGAAGCGATCAACTGGAACCGCATCCAGGATGACAAGGACGTGGAGGTCTGGAACCGCCTGGTCAACAACTTCTGGCTGCCGGAGAAGGTGCCGCTGTCCAACGACGTCCAGTCCTGGCACACCCTGACGCCGGACGAGCAGCAGCTCACCATGCGCGTATTCACGGGCCTGACCCTGCTGGACACCATCCAGGGCACGGTTGGCGCGGTTTCCTTGATCCCGGACGCGATCACCCCGCACGAAGAGGCCGTGTACACCAACATTGCCTTCATGGAGTCGGTGCACGCGAAGTCGTATTCGTCGATTTTCTCCACTCTGTGTTCCACCAAGGAGATCGACGACGCCTTCCGCTGGTCCCTCGAGAACGAGAACCTGCAGAAGAAGGCGCAGATCGTCATGGACTACTACCAGGGCGACGATCCCCTGAAGCGCAAGGTCGCTTCGACGCTGCTGGAATCGTTCCTGTTCTACTCCGGGTTCTACCTTCCGATGTACTGGTCCTCCCGTGCCAAGCTCACGAACACGGCAGACCTCATTCGCTTGATCATCCGCGACGAAGCCGTGCACGGCTACTACATCGGCTACAAGTTCCAGAAGGGCCTCGAAAAGGTCTCCGAGGAGAAGCGCCAGGAAATCAAGGACTACACCTTCGAACTGCTCTTCGAGCTGTACGAAAACGAAGTCCAGTACACGCACGACCTCTACGACGGCGTCGGCCTAGCCGAGGACGTCAAGAAGTTCCTGCACTACAACGCCAACAAGGCCCTCATGAACCTCGGCTACGAGGCGATGTTCCCGGCGTCCGTCACCGACGTAAACCCGGCCATCCTGTCGGCCCTGTCACCTAACGCTGACGAGAACCACGACTTCTTCTCGGGGTCGGGGTCGTCTTACGTCATTGGTAAGGCTGTTAATACTGAGGATGAGGACTGGGAGTTCTAGTTCCTTCCATCCATATTTCGTCGGTGTCGGTCGTCTTAGCCGTCAACGAAGCTGCCCCCGCACGGAAATCCGTGCGGGGGCAGCTTCGTTATTTCCTTCCCCAATACCTACTTATCTAGTCGGCGCACCATTTCACTGATCCAGATGGGCGCGAACGGAGAGGTGCAGTTCGGGGGAGTCGGGTAATCCTTGAGCACTTCCAGGCGCTCACCGATGTCGATGGCGCGGGCGCGGTAATCGGCGTGTTCGATTCCGATCTGGGCCAGGCAGTGGTTCATGGCCCATTGCAGGCGGTCCGGGGCGTCTTTCATTTCGGCCTCGATGACGTCGAGCAGTCCTGCGAGGTCCAGGCCCTCGGGATTCTTTGAAACGCGTTCAGTGGTCAGAGCCCAGCCGGCACTCGCGACCACTGGATCGGGATCGGTGAACCAGGCAAGGCGGAGCTCTTCGCAGTGCGGATTCTTCTTCACCACGTAGTTCACGAGCCAGTCGTGCACTTTGGGTACGCGTGCATCGCGCAACATGACGTCCAGCTCATCGCGCTCGAACGCCTTCGGACGGCAGACCAGGATCGCGAGCAGTCTGGCCGCCGTGTCTTTCGTCGCCCAGAGCTGGTGCGCGAGTTCCTGCTGCGTCTTCAACCGCTTCGCGAGCGCGCGCAGTTTGCCGAGGTTCACACCGTGATCGTCACCGTGTTTCTCGTTCACCACGCGTGCTTTCGGGTCCTCGAGCGCGGCCAGCTCGGCAACTATCTCGTCCACCGTCGTCTCGGCCACCTCAGCCTCCTGTTCATCATTTGTGGCTTGAGCTTACTAGGACCCGCAGCCTCGCCGCGCCGTCACGAGGGCGTGCGGAGGCTGCCGGCCGGTGTCCCCTCTCTGGACTTCCAGGTGGTCAGGCACTTTGGTGCGCGGCGTATTCCGGGAAGGGGTCGTCGAGGGGTACGGTCCAGCCCGGATCGCCTGGATCGCCTGGATCGTCGGAATCGGCGTCGGGCCATGGGTGCGCGGCCGTGAAGGAGTTCCAGTCCGGGAACGGATCCGCGGGCAGTTCCGGTTCCTGAAATGCGGGCGGGTCCAGGTCAGGGAGGGTGTCCGGTTCCTGGCCGGTCGGGAGGTGGTGTGGCCAGTGGGGTGGTTCCCAGTCCTGGTGTTCGCTGGGGTAGTGCCGGTGTGAGGGTGAGGTCCACCGGGGGGGATTGTCTTTGCTGGCCGGGGTGGGGGTCCATGCGGTGGTGTGTTTGAGGCGGTGGTGTTTGGGGCAGGGCTGGCCGAGGTTGGAGATGCCGGTGGTGCCTCCCTCGGCCCAGGCCAGGAGGTGGTCTGCTTCGTTGTCCAGGGAGTGGTTGTTGCAGCCTGGGAAGGGGCACTTGCCGTCGCGGAGCCGGAGCCATTTGCGCTGGGCTGTGGTGAGGCGGTAGCTGGTGCGTCCGATTTCCAGCGGGGCGCCGTCGCGGGGGTCGGTCAAGACCCGGTGGAAGGAGTCGGCGCCGTCGGCGACCAGTGCCCGGGCCATGGAGGGCGGGATCGGCCCGTACCCGTCGAGCGTGGCCGGTTCGTCCGTGGCGCCCAGCAGGGACAGGACCGGGACGGTGATCAGGACCTGCGCCCTCGGGGATGGAACCGGCCCTGCCAGCCCCGGTTCAACTCGTCGGGCGCCCGTGCCGCTGGCTCGCGAACCGCCGTCGCCCGTGCCGCCGTCGGGCAGTCCGCCGTCGACCGTCGCGGAGCCGGTGTTGGCGAGGAGCCAGGTGGCGGTGACGTCGGCGCGGAGTTGGGCGAGGGTCCGGGCCTCGTGGGGGCCTTGAAGGGCGCGGGCGGCGGCGGTGGTCCGTTCCCAGATCCCGGCCGCGGTATCGGCGGGAAGGTGGGCGGAGAGCCAGGCCATGCCGTCGCGGTCCGGGAGGTATTCGACCCGCCGCTCCGCGGCTCGTGTGGTGTGGCGTTCTTCGATGCTGACGGGGTGGTGGCGTTCGCGCCAGGTGCGTGCTTTGGCCCGGAACCGGGACGGGACGAGCTCCCCGGCGGGGCAGCCCCGGGAGGGGTTGGGGGCGTCGGGGTCCAGGAAGTGCGCTTCAAGGGCCGCTGCTGCGGCCGGGCCCAGGCCGTCGGTTTCGTCGACGATGATCCGGGCGTGCTGCCAGGAGATCGTCCCGGCCTGGAGGGCCTTAAGGGTCAGCGCCAGTTCCGTGGTCAATGCCCGGGATTCGGCCAGGAGGGTGCCGGCGGTTCGTTCGCTGACGGTCAGGACACAGGCGAGCTCGGCGACCAGGGCGAGCTCGTGGGCGGTGGACTCCCGGGGCGAGGACGCCGGCGGCGCCAGGGCCCTGGCCGCCTGGGCGTAGTCCGCGGCGAGCCTCGCTTTCAGCGCGGCGGTCCGGGCCTCCAGCCGGGCCACTTCGGCGAGGCCGTCCAGGCAAGCATCCGCCCGATCCCGGAGCGGATCGGCGGTCTCGGAAGAACCGGCGTCGCGGGTGAAAGCGGCAAGCGCGGCGACGGACGCGGCGATGGCCTGCACGGCCGCGCCGCTGTCCGCACTCCAGGCTGTCCTTCGATCCATGCCCACAGCATCGCAGGAGGCACCGACTATTTAATCTTGGCGCCGTTGGACCGGTGCGCGAGGCAGAATCGGCTAGCTAGGTTCCTGCGCTCGGGAAGGAAGCACTCGCCTGAATCTCCGGAAAAGGAACGTGAATGCCTCCCGTGGATCACGGGACCCTGCTTTTGCGAAGCGGAGGTAGAGCGACGGGACAATGAACAAATTGAGCAGGGTGGACGTGACGAGTCCGCCCAGAATGACCACAGCCATGGGGTGTTCGATTTCGTGGCCCGGGATATTTCCCATAACCACCAAGGGCACCAGGGCAAGTCCGGTAGCCAAGGTGGTCATGAGGATAGGGGAAAGCCGTTCCGCCGCTCCGCGCAACACGAGGGCGCGGCCGAAGGCTTCGTCCTCGTTCCTTTCCAGATGCTGGCAGTGGCTGATGAGCAGGATCCCGTTGCGGGCTGCGATGCCCATCACCGTGAGGAAACCGACGAGTGAGCCGAGCGAGAGGACCCCGCCGGTCACGTAGGCAGCGAAAACCCCGCCGACCAGGGCGATGGGGAGCGTCAGCAGCGCGAGCAGGGCCAGCCGCCAGCTCCGGAACGACGCTTGCAGGAACAGGAAGATCAGGGCCAGGGCCGCCACGGCGAAGATCGTCAGGCGTTCGGTGGCCGCCTGGCGTTCCGTGTACTCACCGAGGAGTTGGACGCTGTAACCCGGCGGCAGCTTCATGTCTTCGAGGCGTTCCTGGAGCGTGCGGACAACGGTCCCGAGGTCTGCCCCCTGATCGATAAAGGAACCGACCTCAACCCGGCGGGATCCGTTGGTGCGGTCAATGAGGTTGGGTGTCGATTGCACGCTGACGGAGGCGACGTCGGCCAGCCGGACGCGCTGTCCCCCGGGGGTGTCGATCGGCAGGTCCTCGATACTGGTGACGCTGGCGCGGGTCTCCGGGGTGCTCCAGACTTGGACGTCGTAGGCGCGTCCGTCCCGGAAGACGTCGCCTACTTCTTCCCCGGCCACGAGTGTCGCGGCGGCCCGCCTCACGTCGCCGGGTTTCAGCCCGTACTTTTGCGCTGCGGCAAGGTCCACCTTGACCGTGATCTGCGGTACCTCGACTTCCAGGGAAACGTGGGGTTCATTGGTGCCCTGGATATGGTCAAGGATGGACTTGATCTTCTGGGCCTGGTCCCGCAGCACGTTCAGGTCGTCCCCGTAGACCCGGACCAGGATTGGTTCGCTGGAGCCGGTCAAGACCTCTTCGATCCTCTCTTTCAGGTAAGTCTGGACGTCGCGGTGCAGGCCCGGATAGCCGTCGACAACCTCCTGGACAGCTGCCACCGTTTTTTCGTAGTCGGCGTGGCGGTCGATGCTGATCCAGTTTTCCCCGGCGTTGACGCCGACGATTTCGTCTGCGGTGAACGCCTGGCCGATGTGGGTACCGCAGTTCAGGACCCCGGGCACCTTGAGGAGCTCCTCACAGCCCCTTTGTGAGATGCGGTATTCCTCCGCTGCCGAAGTGCCGGGCTCTGCGACCCAGTGCATCAGGAAGTCCCGTTCCTTGAAGGTGGGGAACAAGGACTGGCCCAGCAACGGAGCGATCACCAGCCCCGCGAGAGCGACGGCGCCGAAACCGGCGTAGCCGTAGCGGGGCCGGTTCATGGTCCGGGACAAAATGGCGTGATATCCGCGCTTGAGCACCCGGACCAGTGGAGGATCGCGCTGCTCCAGTTTCGCGTTGCCGAGCAGGATCAGGGCCAGGGCCGGTGTCACCGTCAGCGCGACCAGCATCGAGGCGAGGACGGCCAAGGTATAGGAGACAGCCAGCGGCCGGAAAAAGACACCGGTCAGTCCGTCGAGGAAGAAAATGGGAACGGCCGCGACGACGATGATCAGGGTCGCGTAGACAATGGGACTTCGCATTTCCAGGGAGGCCCTGAGCACCACCGAGGCCGTTGGTTCGCCGCTGCCCAGGGCCCTATGTTGTCTGAGCCGGCGCATGATGTTTTCGACGTCGATGATCGCGTCGTCGACGACCACACCCACGGCGATGACAAGCCCCGCCAAGACCATGGTGTTGATGGAGCTCGCCGTGAAGTACAGCACGAGCGCCGCCGTCAGGAGGGAGAGCGGAATGGCCACAAGGCTGATCAGCGCGGTGCGCCACTGGAAGAGGAAGGCGCCGAGGATCATCACAACCAGGAGGCAGCCCAGGAGCAGCGCGAGGCTGAGGTTGGAAATCGCCTCCTCGATGAAGCTCGCCGGACGGAAGATGGTGGTGTCAAAGGTGATTCCACTCAACCCCGGCTGGAGCTGGCGGAGGGCGTCCTCAACTCCCTTGGTCACATCGAGGGTGTTGCCCCAGGGGAGCTTTTCGACGATGAGCATGAGCCCGTGCCCGTTGTTGATGACAGCGTCGCCGATGAGCGGCTGATGGTCTTCAACGACCTTGGCCACGTCGCCCAGGTGCAGCGCGACGCCGTCCTTTTCCCTGATGGTGACCTGTGCCAGGTCCGCTGGGCTCGAAACGGCCTGGACATGCTGGACGCCCATTCTTTGATTCGGACTGTCGATGAAGCCTCCCGTGCCGATGAACCGGCCGGGGGAGTACTTCAGGAGGCCGGCGTCCACGGCTCCCGCGGTGACTTCCATGACCTCGTTGAGCGAAACATTTTCAGCCTTGAGCCGGTCCGGCTGCACCTGGACCTGCAGCATCTGGAGCCTTTCACCCCAGATGGCGACGTTGGCCACTCCGGGTACCCGGAGCAACCGGGCGCGGATCGTCCAGTAGGAGAGCATGGACATCTCGATCAGGGACCGGCTGGAGGAGGTCATGCCAATCTTCATCACGCGGCTCGTCGACGACAGCGGCTGAAGCATGACCGGCGGAGCCGCCCACGTCGGCAGAGCGGATGTCACTGCCGCCATCCGTTCCGAGACCACCTGGCGGGCGTTCAGCAAATCGGTACCCTGCTTGAAGATGAGCACGATCGAGGACAGCTGCGGGACGGACTTCGAGCGCAGCTCATCAAGGCCGGGCATGCCGCTCAGGGAAGCCTCGATCGGTACGCTGACCAGTTCTTCCACTTCCTGCGCGGTCAGGCCGAGGCAGGCCGTCTGGATTTCCACGCGCGGGGGCGCGAATTCCGGAAAGACATCGATGGACGCCGAGCTCAATTGCACTGAGCCCAACAGCATCACCGCGCAGGCCAGTGCAACAACCACTGTCCTGAATTTGAGGCTGATGCCTATGATCCAACGCATCTCAGTGGGCCGTATCGAATTCCTCGCCGAACAATTCCTCGGCCCCTAGCGTGACCACCACCGTGCCGATCGGCGGACCCTCCTTCAGCAATGCGGCTTCGCCGGCGATTCGCTCGATACTTACCGACTGGCGGACATACACGCGGAGCTCCGGATTCGTGTAGACCCAGGTCCTGCCCTGGCTGTCGTACAGGATCGCCCCGTAGGGGACGGTCAGCTTCCCCTGCGGACCCGACGACGCCGTCCCGGTCTTTAGCCCCAGACGTTCGACGGCGCGTTCCGTCAGGGTGACGCGGTGCAGGTCCGTCCCCGGGACTTCCTCCACGGTGGCAGGGGCGTCAGCGGCAGGCACGGCTTCGGCTTGCGGCTGGGAGCAGGCCGGCAGTGAAAGCGTCAGCAAAGCGGCGACCACCAGGGCGATCAGGACTTTCGTGCTGCGGCCCTGCCGCGAAGCTAACTTCTTCATGGTGCGTCCTCGCTCTGTGCCCGGAGCAGCGGATCGTTCCGGGGTGCGGTCCTGGGCGCCGGTTCCGGTCCGAATCCAAGCAACAGCGCGGGCAAGACAAATAGCAGGAAAAGGGTCGTGGTTAGCAGCCCGCCCCAAATGATGATGACGAGCGGTTGGATGATTTCCGTTCCGACCACGCCACCCATGAGCACGAGCGGCAGCAGGCCAAGAGCCGTTATCAGGGCCGACATCAGCACGGGCATCAACCGGTCCCGCGCGCTTCGGATCACGAGCGCGGGGCCAAAGGCAGGACTGTCCTCGGACCCCAAGCTTCGGGCGTGCCGAATGAACAGGATGGATCCACGTGCGGCAATGCCCAGGAGGGCCGAGAATGCAGGAAGCGAGACCAAGGAGTTGATTCCGCCCGTCATCTGCGCAGCGAGCACTCCGCCCGAGAGCGCGGCAATCAAGCCCAGGAAGACCGTCGCACCCAGTCGCCAGCTTCCCAGCGCCGTCTGGAGAAGCACCAGGATTCCGGCCCCGGCGACCGCTGCCAGCCGCCACAGCCACCGGGCGCTGTTCTGCTGTTCTGCGTACTTGGTGAGGATTTCCGCATGGTACGAGAGCGGGAACTGCAGTTGCTGGAGGCCCTTCTCGATGTCCTGCTGAACGTCGTTGAGGGCGCGCCCTTGAATATCAGCCTTCACATCGATCCGGCGCGATGTGTCATCGTGCAGGATGACCGCCTCGTTCCCGACCATGTTGACCTGTGCAACGTCGCCGAGGCGTACGTGACCTCCGCCGGGGGTATCGATCAGCAGCTCGCGGACGCTGGTAAGGCTGTTCCTGGTGGACGGAGTTCCTTTGACGATCACCGAGAAGACTTTTTGTTGCTGGTATATGTTGCCGACTTCGATTCCCTGCAGCAACGCTGCGGCGGCGCGCCTGACATCGCCGGGTATGACGCCCGCTTTCTGGGCCGCGGTCAGGTCAACCTGGACCTCGACGATCGGTTGTTGGGTGGGCGCGTCGACATGGGGATTGACGACGCCGTCGGTCCGGGCCAGGATTTGCCGCACCTCCTCTGCCTTCTGACGGAGGGTGGCCATATCCAGGCCGTAAACCCGGACGGTAAACCCGGGGTCGGCGGCCTGTTGGATCTGCTCGATCCTCTGTTGCGGGTACGTGGATACTTTGCTGGTCAGCCCCGGGTACCCGTTCACCACGTGCTGGACGGCCGCCGCCGTGTCGCGGTAGGAGGCCTCCGCGGAAACTGTCACCCAAAGCTCCCCGGCGCTGATGTCGCCCACCTGGTCCGAGGTGATGGCGCGCCCGATGTGTCCCCCCACATTGACCACGCCCGGGAGTGTCCGGAGCTCCTGGGCGGCCGCATCAGTGATCCGCGTCATTTCCTGGTCTGAGGTGCCAGCGATCGCACTCCACTGCACCACGAGGGTCTTGTCCGGCAGGACAGGCACTGTCGGACGGCCGCTGGCTAACTGGGGGGCGAGGGCAAGTCCGGCGAGGGCGAAGGCTGCGGCGCCCGCGAGTACCCACCGGCCCTTTCCCGCTGTCCCGGACAACGCACGGCCGTACCCGGTGTGGACCCGGCTCAGGGTGCGTTCTTCGCGTGCGGTGGTCCGGCCGACGGGCAGGACGAAGACCAGCGCCGCGGTTACCGTTAGAGCCACGATCATCGCGACAGCCAAGGTGAGCAGGTAGGAAAGGAGCAGCGGGCCGAAGAGCGCTCCGTCCTCGCCCGGCATGAAGAACACGGGGAGCACAGACAACGCCATGATGAGCAGGGAATAGAGAATCGGCGTTCGCACTGCGCGCAGGGACGCCGTCACCAAGGTGTCACTCAATTGCGCGGTCCCGACGCCGGACGCGCCGGACGCGGCGCCGGACCCGACGTCGGACGCGACGCGTGCCCTGCCAGTTCGGACTGCGCCATAGAGGTCCTCGGCGACGTCTCCGACGATGACGGCCAAGGCCAGGACCATGCCGGCGAGGACCATGGTGTTCATCCCGGTGCCTCGTAGGTACAGCACCAAGGCCGCCGCCGTCAGGGAGACCGGAATCGTGATCAGGCTGATGACGGCGGTGCGCCAGGAGCGGAAGAACGCGCCAAACATGGTGGCTGTCAACACGAGCGAGACAAGCAGTGCGACACCAAGCGTGCCTACCTCTTCTTCGATGAACGCTGCCTGCCGGTAGACGGTGGTGTCGATAGTGACACCGGACAAGCCTGGCTGGAGAGCGTGGAGCGCATCATCGATGCCCCGGGTCACATCCCTTGTGTTCGTCTCCGGGAACTTTTCGATGACCAGGAGCAGTTCGGCATCCTTGCCGGAGAGTGCATCCCCGATCAGCGGCTGGTGATCGGTCACGACGTGTGCAACATCGCCCAACACCAGCTTTCCGGCCGGCCCTTCCAGACTGACTTGGCCCAGATCCTCTGGCGTGGTGATTGGCAGGACGTGCTGCACTCCAAGCCGCTGGTGGCCCGTCTCCAGGAAGCCGCCGGTACCGGGTGTGGACGCCTCAAGGTAGCTCAAAGGCGACACCCAGACGGCATTGCCGGTGGTGGTAATGACTTCGTCCAGCGTCACGCCCTTGGCCTCAAGTTCCCCAGGATCGACCAGGACCTGCAGCTGCTGGTCGCGGAGGCCCCAGATAGCCACGTTCGCGACGCCGGGCACCGCCAGGAGTCCGGGCTTCAAGGTCCAGCGGGCCAGAACAGACATGTCTATGGCCGACATCTCTTTGGAGGTCAGCCGGATCATCATGACCCGGCTCGTCGATGAGAGGGGCTGCATCAGGACGGGTGCGGCAGACACGTTCGGCAAGGC
The DNA here is from genome assembly GCF_056398685.1 of Arthrobacter sp. 01T428. Lineage (NCBI taxonomy): Bacteria > Bacillati > Actinomycetota > Actinomycetes > Micrococcales > Micrococcaceae > Arthrobacter > Arthrobacter sp. 01T428. The sequence goes on from NZ_JBFTPW010000006.1 coordinate 56,868, forward strand.
GCGTGCTTGGGTCAAACGCTCAGACACAAGCTGGCGGGCCCGGAAAAGGTCGGTCCCCGGCTTGAACACCATCTGGATTGATGACAGGCCGGGGACGGATTTGGAATGAATGGCTTCCACCCACGCCACACCGTTCAACAGGTCTGCCTCCATGGGGGAGGTGATCAGTTGTTCAACCTCCGCGGCGGAGAGCCCCAGGGCCTCAGTCTGGATTTCGACCTGTGGAGGTGCGAACTCCGGGAAGGCATCCACTGCCATGCCCGGCAGGCTCGTGAAGCCGAAACCCAGGATCCCCACCGCCACGGCCAGGACCAGAAACCGGAACTGGAGTACCCACCGGAGGACCGTGCCCATCATGGCCGGTCACCCGGCTCCTTGGGTGTGAAGGTGGAGAAGCCGTAGCGGGGAGGAGACACCCCAGAATCGATGTCCGGTGAGTGCCCGCTGAAAATGTTAGATCCCCGGTACCTGTCCACCACGCCGCTCCTTGGAACAGTGCCAAAGCGCCCCCAGACGTGTACGTCAATCATGAGCCCCGGCCGAACCTTGGGTCAACGCTCAATGCAAGGATTCTCAGGATAATGACAGGGAATTTTTCGTCCATTCACAAGTGATAGTGGTATACGCAAGAACTAGCCGCTGGAGCCCGGTGTCGCAACCTCGGCGCGGGGGGTCGTTCCGTAAACACTCGCACTGACCTGGTAGGCGTGCCCGTCCAATTCCAACGCTTGCCGATTGATCTCAGTCAGGGCGGAGTCCGCGAGCGCCTCCGCTTTGATGAGGTCCAACGACTCCTGGTCCGCGCCGCCAACCGCTGTCACTTTCACCAGCCCCGTGCCCGCTGAATAGAGTTTTTGCTGGTGGCCAACGGACGGTTCCAGCGGATTGTACTCATCAACGGTCAACACATCGTCGTAGCACGCGGCCGGTACGCATACCCGCTCATGCTGCTTGAAGACAGTTCCACAATCCAGGAAGCCCACATCGGGTGCGTGGGCTTGGACGTACCCCGGGGTACCGGTCACCGGCTGATCCTGCATGGCGATCCCTGCCTGGGCCTTGGAAATGCCGTGAATGAAAGTGCGGGGCGCGCCGGTGAAAGTGCCGTTCTCGTACTCTTCCGGGTACTCCCCGAAGAGCCAGACAGCTCCCTTTTCCGTCTGGGCAAAGAAGGCCAGCTCGGATTCCACGAGCTGCCCGTCGTAGTAGTCACGGTCCCACATCACGAGGGTCTTCACGCCGTCAATCACTTTTGTCAGTCCGGTCACTGAGTGGACCACCGTGCGCTCGGTGGTGCCGTCGGCACTCTTCACCATGCCCTTGGTCGTGTACTGCATGCCGGGCTTCAGTGGAAACCACTTGTTGTCAATCCTCGGCGCCGGCTGGAAGGCCGAGCGGTCGTAGTGGATGGCGGACCCGGCCCCGCAGAACTCTGCGGCGTCCGTGGTCGCCGTCGGGGTAGCAGTCGGCGGGGCAGATCCCGACGTCGGCCCTGTCAGGGGCCCGTTCGACGTGGCCGGGGAAGGCGTACCGCTTGGCCCGGAACACGACGCCACCGCGGACATTGCCAGAAACAGCACGAGTGCAGAACCCAACGCTGTGAGTCGTTTGCTTGGCTGGAACATCTCGGTGTCCTTTCACAAGAGGCTGATGAAAGGAGGGCCGGGACAGCGGGAGAGGTTTTCATGCCGCACCGCCCACGGTCCAACATTTCTCAATTGTGCTCCGGCCGGCACGGAAAAAGAACAGACGGCGCACAAACCCGATGTGGCGAAGGGCGTTCCCTTGGGCACCCGGGGGGCCGGCGGCGTCTGGGGTAGAGCGCCCCGAGCCCCGGGCTCCAGGGGCACTCCCGCCGTCGGCCCCGTCCAGCGCCGGTCCCGGAGGGCCGGCTGGTCTGTTTCAAGCCGCGGATGTGTTCCTGTATTAATTCAACATCTTTCCCGGCCCGGAGGCACGAGTGCCGCCTACTCGTTTTCCAGGCACGGGCTGCCGAACACGCGGAGAATCCTACGTAAGCACCCCGTGATCAAAGGCCCGATGAAGGGACCGCACGGGGAACCCACCGATTGAGGGCTTCTTCCAGGCCGGCCAGATCGACTGGTTTGCTGAGGTAATCATCCATGCCGGCTGCGAGGCAGCGCTCGCGGTCTTCGTCCTGGGCTCCTGCGGTCATGGCGATGATGGGCAGGCGGACAGAGCCGTTCTCCTGCACCCGGATGCTCCTGGTGGCCTCGAAGCCGTCCATGACGGGCATGTGGCAATCCATGAGCACAGCCGCATAGGAGCGGGCGGCGATGGCGGAGACGGCCTCGGCGCCATCGGCAGCGACCTCGGCTTCGTAGCCCAGCTTGGCAACCATTTCGCAGGCGACGAGCTGGTTCACCGCGTTGTCCTCCACCACGAGGATCCTACCTTTGGAGGGCCTGTCCGGCCTCGGTGGCCGTGCAAGTGCGGACGCCGGTCCGGTCGCCGCATTGCCCGCTGCCAGCCGCAGAAGCCGGTCGTAGAGTTCCGAACCGCGTACGGGTTTCGTGAGCCATTCGCTGATTCCCGCGCCGGCCATATCGGGCTTGGATACCTGGGACGCGGAGGTCAGCATCATAAGGCGGATGCCCCGCAAGCCTGGGTCCTTCGAGAGCTCGTGGGCAAGCTCGAGGCCGTCCATGTCCGGCATGCACATGTCGAGCACGGCAATGTCGAAGGGTTTCCCTGCGGCGGCTGCCTTCCGTGACCGGTCGAGCGCCGTACGCGCGTCGGCAACCGGGTCCGGTCGCAGCCCCCATGTGTTCAATTGCGATTCCAACACCAACCTGTTGGTGGCATTATCGTCGACCACCAACACGCGCAGACCCGCCAGTGGGCCAGGGACAGTGCGGGCGGGAACCCGCCCGGGTTCCTTGGCGAGCGGCAATCGGAGGGAGAACCAGAACGTGCTTCCCTCACCAGGGGTACTGGTCAAGCCGATGTCCCCGCCCATCACTTCCGTCAGGCGCCGGCAGATGGCCAACCCCAGCCCGGTTCCACCGTACCGACGCGTGGTGGATGCATCTGCTTGGGAGAACGAATCGAACAAGCGCAGGTGATCCGCGGCGTCGATACCAATGCCGGTATCGCTGACTTCGAATCGAACAAGCGCTGTTCTTGCGTCTTTGTCTGCGATGGTTACCCGGATGGCAACTTCACCGGACGCGGTGAATTTTACGGCGTTCGAAGCCAGGTTCAACAGGATCTGCCGGATCCGGCCGGCATCACCGGCCAATTGCGCGGGAACATCGGGGTGGCAGTACGCGATGAGTTCCAAGCCTTTGCCCTGGGCTGCTTCGGCCAGGAGAGACGCCACTTCCTCCATCACGTCCTGCGGATCGAAGGGCGTGATGTCCAGGTCGATCTTCCCCGCTTCCAACTTCGAGAAGTCCAGGATGTCGTTAATCAGGGTCAATAGAGCTCCGGCAGCGGTCTGGACCCCTTCGGCGTACTTGCGTTGCGTTTCATCCAGCGGCGTGTCCAACAACAGCGTTGTCAAGCCGATGACCCCGTTCATGGGGGTGCGGATCTCATGGCTCATCGTCGCGAGGAACTCGGACTTCAACCTGCTCGATTCCAGGGCGGCCTCCCTGGCTGCCAACAGGTCCGCTTCGGCGGCACGCCGGGCGGTAATGTCCTGCCCGATGCTCGCAATTCCGGTGACTCCGTGGTCGCCGCGGATCGGGGAGACCGTGAGGGACACAGGCACGATGGACCCGTCCTTGCGCATCCGGTCCGTCTCGAAGCTACGGGCCTGGCCACCATTCTGGACGGCGGTGAACACCTCGTCCTCGGCTTGGAGGTAGTCCGGAATGAGGAGCTGTACGCTCTGCCCGGTCGCTTCAGCGGCAGTGTATCCGTACAGTTTCTCCGCCCCAGGGTTCCAGCTGGTGATGACGCCCGCGGGGGTCATGCCGATGATCGCGTCGGCCGAAGACTCAACAATTGCGGCCAGGCCCTCCACTTGGGCGAGTGCCTCCCGCGCCTGGTCCTGTGCGCGCTGACGGGAAGTGACGTCGCGGAAACTCCAGACCCGTCCCACGATCTCATCCCCGACCTGTTGGGGCCGGGAATACCGTTCAAACGTCCGCCCGTCACGGAATTCCAACATGTCCAGGCTCTCCGCCCCCGGATCGGCGTACAGTTCCTGGACCTTGCCTATGAACCCGTCGGGATCCGTGAGCTGGTCGAGGACGAAAGCCAACAGCCGGCCGTCGTCGTGCGACTCCAGGAGATCCGCGGGGATGCCCCACAACTCGGCAAAGCGCTCGTTCGCCCCCGCGATAGTCCCGTCCGCCGCGACAACCAGGATGCCATCGGCCGTGGACTCAAGGGTAGCGCTGAGAAGGGAGAGGGCATCGCGGAGTTCGGCATCAACGCGGACGCGGTCACTTACTTCGCGGATAGAGGCAACGAGCTGCATGGCCGGTCCGACGCCGAGGGGAGCAAAGCTGACCTCAATGGGAAACTCGGCGCCGTCGCGGTGGCGGCCGAACAGTTTCAGGTCAGTCCCGGCCCGGCGTATTCCCGGATCACGGGCAAAGAGGTCCCGGATGGCGCCGCCTTGGCCCTCGAACCGCGCCGGAAGCAGCACCTCATAATGCTTGCCCAGCAGTTCGCTACGCGAATAACCGAAGAGCTGCTCTGAATAGGCATTGCCGAACGTGACCTGACCGTCTGCGTCGATCACCAGCAAGGCGTCCGGTACGGCCTCGACCAGGCCGTCAAAAAAGCCGAACTGATCCAGCGGCCGCATTTCGTTTGTCATTTCGGCCCCCAGAGCTGAATGGATGACAAGCCTACAACCACCGCTGCCGTTTCGGGAAGGGAACCCGGTCGAGGTCGTTCGCGGCCATGACGGAGGCCCCGCCGGACCGCGCCCGGGCTTGCTCCGCGAGCAGTCCGACGTCGGGATAGCGCGACGAGAAATGGGTCAGGATGAGCATGCCCGCTTCGGCGGTGGCAGCCAATGCCCCGGCCTGCCCGGCGGTGAGGTGGCGGTACTGCGCGGCGAGGTCGCCGTCGTCGTCGCTGAAAGTGGACTCAGCCACAAGAAGGTCCACACCGTTGGCGAGTTCCCCAGCGCCGTCACACGGCGCCGTGTCCATCACGAAGGCGAAGCTCTGCGCGGGCCTCGGCACGCTCACGTCTTCCAGGCGCACACCGCCCAGGCTCCCGTCCCGTTGCAGGAGGCTGATATCGGATCCGGTAATCCCGGCCGCCGCAAGCCGCTCCGGCAGGAGGCTGCGGCCCTCGGGCTCCACAACCCTATAGCCGTAGGTCTCGATCCGATGGAGCAGCGAGCGCACCTCGACCCCTTCGGCGATGGGACCGGGACCACCGTGCGGATGAAGCCGAAGGTCGACGCCGGGCGACGCGACAGCGACGAGGGCGCGGACCATGTCCTCACCGGATGCAGGATAGTGCAGGTGGATCGGATGCTCCACCCGGTCCAGGGCCATGCGCGAAAGCACGCCCGGCAGCCCGAAGCAATGGTCGCCGTGGACATGGGTAATACAGATCCGCGTGATCTGGCTGGCCGAGACGCCGGCTTGGATCATCTGCCTCTGGGTACCTTCGCCAGGATCGAAGAGCAGGCCCTCGCCATCCCAAAGGAGCACGTATCCGTTGTGGTTGCGGGTCCTGGTCGGGACCTGGGAGGCGGTGCCGAGAACCACGAATTCACGCATGGAACCGAGTGTCTCATTACTTGGCGGCTACGCCCATCATCCAGGGCGCCCTTGCCCGGTAACGGTCGTGGGAGGAGGATATGCGGCAGACTCAGGAGGCCTTCCATGATCCAGCTCGGGAAATTTGAAAAGTACCTGGTCGAGGAATTCTTCGACGACTACCGCTCGGGAGACATGTCGCAGCGAGCCTTCATTCGCCGGCTCGCATTTATCACCGGGAGCATGGCTGCCGCCTCCTCGACGATGCTGCAGCTCGGATGCACTCCGGATGAGGTTCCGCTAGGCACCGATCCCATGCCAAGCCCCGAGGCCTCGGCCGCCCGGCCCGCAACGACGGCGGCTTCCGGGCCAGTACCGGGGGCGAAGAGCCCGCTTTCCGTACCTGAGGGCGCGTCCGGCCTCGTGACGGCCACCGTCCGGTTCCCCTCCGGCGGAACCGGGATCAGCGCCTACCTTGCGAGGACCGACGGGGCCGGTGCGGGACCCGCGGTCCTTGTCTGCCACGAGAACCGCGGACTGACCCCGCACATCCAGGACGTGGCCCGCCGTTTCGCCAAGGCCGGGTACGTTGCTTTGGCGCCGGATCTCCTGAGCCGGGAGGGAGGCACACCGGGCATGGATCCCGACGCCGTGCCCGGGGCGCTGACACGGGCGGGAGCTGAGCGCCATGTTTCCGACTTTTCCGCGGCCTTCGATTACCTCCGATCACTGGATTTCGTGGATGGCGAGCGGATCGCCATGAACGGCTATTGTTTTGGCGGCGGCATCACCTGGCAATCCGCCACCGAGATACCCAGGTTGAAAGCCACAGCGGCCTTCTACGGACCGGCCCCCGACCTGGATAAAGTCCCATCCATCAAACCTGCCGTCTTGGGCGTCTATGCCGAACTCGACCAGCGCATCACCGGCGCAATGCCGGCACTTCGGGATGCGCTCGCAGCCACCGACGTCCGCCACCAGCTCACTGTCTATCCCGGCGTCGACCATGCCTTCCACAACGACACCGGCGAGCGGTACAACGAAACGCAGGCGACAGCCGCCTGGCAGGACATGCTGGCCTGGTTCGGCGAGTACGTCTGAACGGACAGTATTGCGAAAGAATGTTCGGATGAGTGACGCCGGCGAGTTCATCGATGAGGCCTTGCGCCGTGAAGGCTCGTGGATCCGTGCAGAGCAGGCCCAGGCACGGCTGGGAAACGGGCTCCAGCATTACGGATCGTCGATCGGCGCTATCCGTGGGACAGTCCGCGATGCCCTCCGCCGCCACCCGGGACTCGAACATGACGAGGTCACTGCCTTGAGTTCGGAATTGTGGGAGGTTCCCGTTTTCGAACGCCGGCTCGCGGCAATCGTCCTTCTGCAGTCCAAGGTCCATCTGCTGACGAATACCGATCTGACGCGCCTTGAGGGTTTTGTCCGCGAGGGAAGGCTGCGTGAACTCGTAGATCCGCTCGCGGTGGACGTGATCGGACCTTTGATCGCCGGACTGGAAGGGCAAGCCAAGGCGCGGGCTGGAAGCGTGATGGATCGATGGGTGCGGGAGCATGACGAGTGGCTATGCCGCGCTGCCCTGATGTCGCCCCTGCGGGCGCTCCGTGGCGGTGGAGGCGGCTGGGAAGCGTTTGTGCGCCACGCCACCATGGCGCTGGACGCCGCTCGGGAAATGGGCGCCGAAGCGGAGGTGGTCAGGGAAGCGGTCTCCACCGTTCTCAACGACGTTGCCAAGCGACGGCCTGAGCTGCAGTTCCCCTCGCCAGTCCCTTGAGCCGCCAGTCCCTTGAACCGCCAGTAGCTTGAGCTCGTTGCCCCAGCGCCGGGGCCACTGTTCACGGATTGGGTTGAGCCTCCACGGCAGGCGCGCGTCCCTTGGACGCGACGTTCGCCCGTTCATCGGCCAGTTCGGCCTCGAGGAGTTCGATGCTTGGAAGGCTCGAGGCGAGTTCCTCTGGCAGTGATTCGATGATTTTGCTCTGCCATTCCGAGACACCGATCGGCAGGTTGATTCCCCGCAAGGCGTACTCGGCCACCACGTTGTTCTTCTCCTTGCAGAGCAGGAGGCCGATGGTTGGCTTGTCATCGGGATGCGCCAGGAGATCGTCCACGGCCGACATGTACATGCCTAGCTGGCCGACAAACCCGGGCTCGAACTTCACCGCCTTAAGCTCGATCACTACGTAGCAGCGGAGCTTCAAGTGATAGAAGAGGAGATCGGCGAAGAACTCGTCGCCGTTGATTTCCAGCCGGACCTGCTCGCCGACAAAGGCGAAGCCTTGGCCCAGTTCCAGGAGGAACTTCTCCACATGTTGGACGAGTTGAAGCTCCAGTTCCCGCTCGTTGCGGCGGTCTGTCATGGCGACGAAGTCGAACACATACGGGTCCCTGGTAGCTTGTTGGGCTAGGTCCGAGTCCGCCGGCATCATGGTGGTGCTGAAGTTGGTTATTGCTTGCCCGGAGCGCTCATGGAGGCGCGTTTCGATCTGATGGGCAAGGACGTTGCGCGACCATCCGTGTTCGACGGCGGCCGCCGCGTACCAGAGGCGGGTCGCGGCGTCGTCGAGCTTCTCAAGCAGCGCGATCTGGTGGTACCAGGGCAATGTTGCAAGCGGCACTTGCAACATTGGGAACTCCGGCCAAGCCTGGGCGAAAGTCTTCATGTAGCGGAGGTTCCTTGGCGAGAATCCCTTGGATCCAGGAAACCGGGTTTGTATGTCTGCCGACAGGCGGGTGACGACTTTCGAGCCCCAGCCTTGCTCCGATTCCCGCTGCGCCAATTGCCTGCCGATGGACCAATAGGAAGCAAGCAGCGCCTTGTTCGCCGCGGAAATGGCCCGTGAACGTCCCGTGCCGACTTCCTTGGAGACACTGGCAAGCAGCTCGGGGTACCAGTCCGGCATGGAGGTGCGCGCCGGGGGAGCAGCGAACGACGCCGCGGCTTCCGCCGCCGTCGTGGTCTGTTCCGGTTTCAGTTCTTGGCTTCGCACTGGCTGTCCTCTTCTTAGGCGGTTGGGCTTCTTAGGCGGTTGGGCGACGTGGGCGCATGGCGACCGGTTCGGCGACCATTTCGTCGAACGTACGGGAGAGGGCTGACAATCTAGGAGCTGGGACGTGCCACCGCTCAGCCGGCTGGGTGGGCCGCCTGCACCCTGTTCCCACGACGGCCCAACACTCGTAATCTGAATGCTGGGAGGTGGTTCCTGTGGAAGCAGCCCAGGGAGATCGGATCATCATTCATGGCAGGACGGTCGGCGCGTCCGACCGGCACGGCGAGATCATTGAAGTCCGCGGCGCAAATGGTGCGCCGCCGTATTTCGTCCGTTTTGACGATGGCCACGAGACCATCCTGTATCCGGGTGGTGATTTCACGATCGATCGCACAGGCGGCAGCTCGTAGCCGCCCGCCCGGCCGTCTTTCGTCGTGAGCTAAGGTAAGACTTAGCTGTGAAGGAGACCGGGGAGGGCGCGCGTGGACCAGATCCTCGACCTGCCCTTTGAAGTGGCGCTTGCGGCGCTCTTCGCCGTCGTGATGGTCCGGGTCAACGCGACATACTGGATCGGCCGCGGCGCAGCGGCCGGAATGGAACGCACGCGGTTCGCACGCGCCTTGCATCGCCCCAAAGCAAGCAAAGCGCAGGCCATGATTCAGCGCTTTGGTCCCTACGCGGTCGTGCTGACCTTCCTGACTATCGGACTCCAAACCGCCGTGAACCTGGCCGCGGGGGCTGCGAGAATGCCACTCAGCCGGTATCTCCCTGCGGCGATAGTAGGCTCCGGTATCTGGGCCCTCGTCTACGCGACCATCGGCCTCGCGGCGATAGTTGCGTGGCTCGCCGTCATGGCGGCCTCCCCATTTGCCGCCGTGCTCCTGTTCCTCATCCTTGCCGGATTGGCGGTCTGCCTGGTCATGCGGCGTCGGCGTCGGACGGCTGTGGCGCCAGAAGATACAGTGGTCTGAGTTCCATTACCGGACCGGCGAAAGGGCAGGCGTTGAGTATTGAGCTTCCGGACCTTGCGGAAGGCGACTTCTACTACGAATCGCTCGGGAATGGGCGCTTCCGCTCAACCATCCACGCCCAGGGGGCGTGGAATCCGCACGAGCAGCACATGGCGCCTGCATCGGGCATCCTGGCTGATGCCCTGCTCCGCCACGAGCCGCGCGACGACGTCCGGATGGCCCGCCTCAGCTACGAAATCCTCGGATTGATCCCCGGCGGCGAATTCGACATCACCACGGCCACGGTCCGCCCCGGCAGGACGATTGAATTGATCCAGGCGGAACTCTCGGCGGCAGGACGCGTGGCTATCCGTGCCACCGCCTGGCGCATGGCGACCAGCGACACGAGTGCCGTCGCCGCCATAGAAGACGTTGAAATGCCGGCCCCGGACGAATGCAAGCCGTGGGACGGCGCGAGCGTATGGCCGGGTGGCTACATCCGGTCGCTCGAAATGCGGATAGCGGAAGGACACCGGGCAGGCTCCGGCAAAGTCTGGATCCGCACGGAGCATCCGCTCACCGATGCTGCGGACAGCCGCGATCTCGCGCGGCTGGTCGGACTCGTGGACACAGCCAACGGTATTGCCGCGCGCGTTTCACCCGGAAAGAACAGCTACATCTTCCCCAACCTTGACCTGCAGATCCACATGTACCGCGAACCTGCGGGCGAATGGCTGGGCCTGGACAATATGGTCTCCTTCGGAAACGACGGCATCGGCCTCACATCCACCGTGCTTCACGACATCAGTGGCCCTTTCGGCCGCGCGGAGCAGATCCTCACGCTGAGGAAGAGCTGATGGTTGAGGACCTCGCCCGGACACAGCGCACGCTGACGGTAGTGCGCCAGGAAGAATCCCTCGGAGTCGCCGATGACCTGGACTTCGGGATCGAACTCCTCAACCGTGCCCGCAGAGGGCTGCTCGGCCCGACGCTCCGAATGTACAGGCCCCGGCCTACGGTGGCGTTCGGGCAACGCGATGCCAAGCTGCCGGGATTCCAGGGCGCGTCCGAGGCCTGCCGGAACCTGGGTTTCGAACCATTGATCCGCAAGGCGGGCGGGCGTGCCGCGGCATACCACCGGGGCACCCTGGTGATCGACCATGTGGAGCCTCACGCCGACGCGATTGCCGGGGCGAAGGCCCGATTCTCCTTCTTTGGCGAGATACTCGCGGGTGCGCTCCGCCGCGTCGGGGTGCAGGCCGCCGTCGGGGAGATCCCCGGGGAGTACTGCCCGGGCGAGTTCAGCGTCCACGGCCTGGACCCCGATTTTCCAACGCACCAGATCAAGCTGGTCGGGACCGCCCAGAGGGTTGTCTCCGGGGGATGGCTGTTCAGTTCGGTGATCGTCGTCGAGAACTCGGCGCCCATCCGCGAAGTCCTCACTGCCAGCTATGGCGCCCTCGGACTCGAGTGGGACCCAGCCACTGCCGGGGCGGCCAACGACCTCTTGCCGCAGCTGGACGTACCCACGGTGGAGGGAGCCGTCGTCGCGGCTTACGCGGAATATGCCGAACTCGTCGACGGCGATTTCCAGAGCCTGCTCCCCGTGACGAGCACCAGCACGGCGTTGTAGACGAATACTGCCAGGACTACGCTTGAGGCCACAAGCAAGTGGACCGAGGTAGAACAATGGACAAGAAGCCATCGGTTGTTCACGATTCCGATGCGGACCTCACCGTTGGACCGCCGAAGCGATCGGCCGCGGGTTTGCCCAGCCTGGTGGACTCCTTGCCGCGTGCGGTGAGCCAGATGGGGCCGTCCCGCACTTGGAAGTCCTTGCTGGCCATGAACCAGAAGGACGGCTTCGACTGCATGAGTTGCGCCTGGCCGGATCCTCCCGAGCGGAAGCTGGCCGAGTTCTGTGAGAACGGTGCGAAGGCCGTCGGGTGGGAGGCTGATCCGCTCAAGGTTCCGTCCGGTTTCTGGGACGAGAACGACGTCGAATCCCTCGCCCAGCGCTCGGAATACTGGCTGGGACAGCAGGGCAGGCTCGTTGAACCCGTCTACAAACCCGCGGGTTCCAGCCACTACCGTTCCATCAGTTGGGACAATGCGTTCCGGATTGTGGCCCGTGAGCTGAACGCCCTGGAATCGCCTGACGAAGCGACCTTTTACACGAGCGGGCGGACGAGCAACGAAGCCGCGTTTGTCTACCAGCTCTTCGTCCGGGCGTTCGGAACCAACAACCTGCCCGATTGCTCGAACATGTGCCACGAGTCCACGGGGCTTGCCCTCGGTGAGACGCTCGGCGTCGGAAAGTCCGCCGTCAGCTACACGGACTTCGCCAAGGCGGATTTGATCATCATCATGGGCCAAAACCCGGGGACCTGCCACCCCCGGATGCTCACCGCGTTGGAGGAGGCAAAACTCGCTGGTGCCAGCATTGTGGCGGTGAACCCGCTCCCCGAAGCCGGACTCATCAACTTCAAGAACCCGCAACGTCCCCGTGGGCTGGTGGGCAAAGGAACGGACTTGGCGGACCAGTTCCTGCAGATCCGCCTCGCAGGAGACATGGCGTTGCTTCAGGCAGTCTCCAAGCGGGTTCTGGACGCGGAGAAGGCAGCGCCGGGGGCGGTACTCGATCATGCGTTCATCGAGGAGCACTGCCAAGGACTCGAAGAGTTCCAAGCCCACATCGACGAGCTGGACGAGAAGGACGTCCTTGCCGCGACGGGCCTAAGGACCGAGGAAATCGACGAGCTCGCATCCCGCTACCTGCGTGCGGAGAAAGTCATCATCACCTGGGCGATGGGCCTGACCCAGCACAAGAAGGCCGTGTCCACCATCAAGGAGATCGTCAACCTGCTGTTGCTCCGTGGAAACATCGGCAAACCCGGCGCCGGACCGTCGCCGATCCGTGGGCACAGCAACGTCCAGGGCGACCGCACCATGGGCATTTGGGAGAAGATGCCCGAACCATTCCTCAACGCCCTGCAGCAGGAATTCGGCTTCGACCCGCCGCGGCACCCCGGCGTCGATTCCGTGGACAGCATCCGCGGCATGCGGGACGGCAGGATCAAGGTGCTCGTAGCGCTCGGTGGAAACCTCGTGCACGCAATGTCTGACACCACTGCTGCCGAGGCGGCCGTCCGCAAGACCCGATTGTCAGTCCAGATCTCCACGAAGCTCAACCGTTCCCACGCCGTGGTGGGGGAGCAAGCGATGATCCTGCCGACCATCGGCCGTACGGAAATAGACCGCCAGGCCGGCGGAGAGCAGTTCGTCACCGTCGAGGACACCGTCTGCGCGGTTCACCGCTCGGCGGGAAGGCTGGAGCCGATTTCGGACAAAGTCTTGTCCGAAGTGGCGATCGTATGCCGCATGGCCGCCACGGTACTCGGCGACAAAGTCCCTGTGGACTGGCGAAGTTTCGAAGCGAACTACGACTCAGTGCGCGAACACATCTCCCACGTGGTGCCTGGCTTCGAGGACTTCAATAAGAAAGCCCGGAGCCGTGACGGTTTCGTCCTGCCCCACGACCCCCGGGACGAGCGGAAGTTTCCCACCGCCACCGGGAAAGCGATGTTCACTGTCAACGACCTTGAGACCATCCATGTCCCGGAGGGGCGCCTGCTGCTCCAGACGGTGCGCTCCCACGATCAGTTCAACACGACCACCTACAGCATGAACGACCGCTACCGCGGCGTGAAGAAGGGCCGCATGGTGCTCTTTGCGCACAGCGACGACCTGGCTGACCTGGGCCTTGCCGACGGCGGCTATGTGGACGTCCACAGCGAAGCCGACGACGGCGTGGACAGGGTCCTGCGCCAGCTGCGGTTGATCGCGTACCCCACGGCCCGCGGTTGCGTGACTGCCTATTACCCGGAGGCAAACGTCCTTGTACCGCTGGATTCGACCGCCGAGGGCAGCAACACTCCTGCGTCCAAGTCCGTGGTGGTGCGCCTGGAACCAGCCGCACCACCGGGATAACTCAGCCCGGATAACCCAGCTCTGGAGGTTCAGGCGGCGAGGCGCGCTTCGACCTCGGCTGCGGACGGGTTGGTGGCCGCGGTTCCGTCCGGGAAGAGGACCGTGGGGACGGTCTGGTTCCCGCCGTTCAGCTTCTCCACGAGTTCGGCAGTGCCCTCGACCTCTTCGATGTTGATCTCGTTGTAGCCGATGCCCTTGGCGTCCAGCTGCTTCTTCAGGCGGTTGCAATAACCGCACCAAGTGGTCGAGAACATAGTGATGGTGCCGGATTCGGGGGTGAAGTCCACGGATTCTCCTGCCGTCGTTGTTTTGAACTACTCGCATCAACGGTAACCCGGCAGGCACTATTCCTTCGCGCGCATGTGTCACATGACACGCAAGGGCGAATCGGTCATGGATTTGGGCGCGCGGTCCTAGAGCGACTCTTCGACGGTGACGCCGGACTGGAACTCACGGCCGTCGGCTTCACTGAAGGCCGTCATCACATGTCCCTTGCCAAGGCCGTTGATCGCCGAGAGGGGGAAATGGCCGGTAATAGTGTTCCCCGAGTGCTCAACACCCTTCAGGTCGTAGTTCTCTTCGGCGCTTTGGTCGTGGTTAAAGGAGAAGAAGGCGATCGCCTCCCCGTTCATGAACTCGATACCCAGTCTTCGCTGAGAGGAATAGTCCGGAGTCGCCGCGACCAGGCCTACGACATAGGCGCCGGAACCAGGGATGTTGCCCTCGATCTCGAACTTCGCCACGAGCGTGGCTTCCGTGGCGGTTACGCTGGCCTGCTTCAGAAGTGCCTCATGGATGCTCATGGCTCAATCCTGCTCTGTGCGACCTCCGCCGTCCACCCCTGATTCGGGTTTTGTCAGAGCCCCGCCGCCGGCCGGATCCTCTCGGGCCCGCGGCCAAAATCCGTCTTGACCAGCCGGAAGACCTGCCGATACAGGTACCGGCAGGGCCTCCCTCACGGCCGGGAAGGCTTCTAGGGTTGAGGGCGTGGATAACCCGAATGGAAGCATGAAGCGATTGCTCGTCCCGTCTGCGGCGCTGTTGTGGGGGTTCCAGTTCGCGTTTCTCAACCCCGCGCTGGCACTCCTGCTGGTGGCGCTCTTCAACGCCACCCCGGCCGAGGTGGGGTGGGTCCTCGCGGTCTACAATGCCAGCGGCTTCGTCGCTTCCCTTCTTGTGCCGGCGTATGCCGACCGTGCAAACGACTACTTGCGCCCCATGCTGGCCTGTGGCGTCCTGACCCTGGCGCTGTCCACCCTCCTGGCCATGAGCACTTCGCTGCCGCTCGCCGTCGTGGGCTTGATAGTCCTTGGCGGCCCGGCAGGGGTCGGAAGCTCGCTCTTGTTCGCCCACCTCAGGCACTCAGGCGCCGGAATGAGCGACGTGATGAACACCCGCGCGATTGTCTCTTTCGCCTGGGTCGCGGGACCGCCCCTCGCGACATTCATCATGGGCGCGCTGGGCAATCGGGCCATCCTGCTCGCGCTTGGTGTGGTGGCCGTCCTCAACGTCACCACGACTGCTGCCATGATTTCCCGACGGCGCGCTGCCTCCGACGAGAATCGTCCCAAGGCCCATGCCGAAGAGGATGGGCACCCGTTCTCGAAATTCGGGGTCGCTGCCGTCGTCTTCGCCTTTGTCGCCTTGCAGGCCACCAACAGCGCCGCTGTGTCCATCATGAGCCTGTTCGTGACCCAAGGGCTCGGTGTGGATGTCATCTGGGCGGGCATCGCGCTTGGCGTGTCGGCCGCGCTTGAGATACCTGCGCTCTTCCTGATCGGGCGGCTGGCGCGCCGCTACTCCAGCCGGGCGCTCATCGCCTCCGGATGCGTGGCCGGGATCGCCTACTACGCGGGCATGGCCTTTGTCTCCAACCCCGCCACCCTGATTGCGCTCCAGGTCCTGAATGCCTGGTTCTTCGGGATTGTGGCGGGCGTGGGGTTGACGTTGTTCCAGCGGCTGATTCCCCGTCCCGGCCTGGCTTCCGGGCTCTACACCAACACGCGGCGCGTCGGCGCTATCGTCTCGGGCCCCATCATCGCCTTGGGATCGACGACGGCGCTCGGCTACCAGGGCATCTTCGCGGCTTGCGCCGCACTCACGGTCTTGGCGCTGGTAGTCATTGTCCTGGCCGGGCGGCCGTCGCGGCGAACGCTGCCGAAGGAACTTCCTGCTGGCCCTGCGCCAACCCATGACGCTATCGCTTGAGCCTCGCGACGCGCAGGAGGATGCCTGCCGCGAACATGAGGACGCCCACGGCCGCCGATAGCGGCGGGAGCGTGCTCACGAGGACCACACAGGCCAGGGCTCCGAACACCTGGAGCGCTTTGGGGTATCGGCGGTCTTCGGCCGGTTGGGTATACGCCGCAATATTGGCGACCAGGTAGTAGATGAGGACGCCGAACGAGGAGAAACCGATCGCGCCGCGCAAGTCGGCGAACGCGACGATCACGCAGATCACGACGGCGAGAGTGACCTCGGCCCGGTGCGGGACACGGTACCGGGGGTGGACGGCGGCGAGCCAGTGCGGCAGGTCGTGGTGCCTGGCCATTGCCAGGGTGGTCCGGCCCAAGCCCGCGATGAGGGCCAACAGTGCACCGAGGGAGGCGACGGCGGCTCCCGCGCGGACCGCCGGGACGGCCCAGGCTAAGGTCCCGGCTCCGACCGCGGCAGCGAGCGGCGTCGGGGTGGCAGCCACACCGTCCGGGCCGAGCGCGGCAAGGAGAGTCACGGCGATGATGGCGTAAATGACGACGGCGATGCCCAAGGCGATCCCGATGGCACGCGGAATCGCCCGGCGGGGGTCCCGGACTTCCTCTCCCATCGTGGCGATCCTCGCGTAGCCTGCGAAGGCGAAGAACAGCAACCCTGCGGATTGGAGGATCCCGTACCAGCCGTGCGCAAGCAGTCCGTCCCCGGGGATGTTGGCCGGAGACGGGGCAGAGCCGCCCCAACACGCTGCCACCCCGACGGCGAGGGCCGCCAGCACTGCGAGAACCAGAATGCGGGTCAGGCCAGCCGTGCGGGTCACCCCGTGATAGTTCACCGCGGCGAGGACGACGACGGCGGCGATGGCCACGGGACGTTCCCACCCGGGAGGGGCTGCGTAGGCGGCGAATGTCATGGCCATGGCCGCCGCGCTGGCGGTCTTGCCGATGACGAATCCCCAACCGGCCAGGTATCCGGCCCAGGGTCCCAGCCGTTCACGGCCGTAAATGTAGCTTCCGCCCGACGTCGGGTACGCGGCGGCGAGCTGGGCGGAGGACGTCGCGTTGCAGAATGCCACAGTCGACGCGATGACGAGCCCGATCAGCAACCCTGATCCTGCGGCGGAAGCGGCAGGAGTGAAGGCGGCGAACACGCCGGCGCCGATCATCGAGCCCAATCCGATCACGACCGCGTCGAAGGTACCCAGCCGACGGGCCAGGCCCTGGGGGTTGCTCATGGGCCTAGGACTTCCCCGTGACTGTCAGGACGATGAGGACGCAGTTGAGTCCCACGATCAGTGCAGCGCTGGTCCACCCGGCAATCCTCAATGGCGTGGAATCCGTGTGGATGCCCATGACCTCGCGCTTGCCGGTGAGCCGGATCAGCGGAATCAAGGCGAAAGGAATGCCGAAGCTCAGCAGGACTTGGCTGAGCACGAGTGCCAGCGTGGGTTCGATGCCCGCGCCGAGAATGACCAGCGCCGGGACCAGCGTAACCACCCGGCGGAGCAGTAGGGGTATTCGGATCTTAAGGAGCCCGCCCATGACCGTTGCTCCGGCGTAGCATCCGACGGACGTTGAAGCGAGGCCTGAGGCAAGCAAACCGATACCGAAAGCCACGCCGATGATCGGACCAAGGGCAGATGTCACAGCTGCATGGGCACCGGCGATCGTGTCGGTTCCTTCGACTCCCCGCAGGCTGGACGCGGCCAAAAGGAGCATGGCGATGTTCACGACCCCGGCAAGCACCAAAGCCCCCACGACGTCCACGCGTGTGATCTTGATGAGCCTCGTCCGTTCAGCGGGGTCCTCCGAGAAACCATGCCGGTCGCGGGCCAGGGCTGAATGCAGGTAGATCGCATGCGGCATGACCGTGGCGCCGAGCATGCTCGCGGCAAGAAGGACAGTGTCCGTGCCCTCGAATCGCGGCACCAGACCCGCCAATACGCCACCGGTCTCCGGGGGATTGACGAAGAGACCCGACACGAAACCAACGGCGATGACGGCCAAGAGCATCATGATGGCGTATTCAAAGGACTTCTGGCCCCGTGACGACTGGAGCGCCAGGAGCAACATGGAAGCCACTCCGATGATGATGCCGCCCATGAGAAGTGGCAGTCCGAAGAGGAGGTTGAGGGCCACGGCTCCGCCGATGACTTCGGCCATGTCGGTAGCCCCGGCCACGACCTCCGCCTGGACCCAGAACAGTCTGCGACGGTGGGTTCCCAAGCGTTTGCCCAGGAGCTCAGGAAGGCTGTGCCCGGTGGCCAAACCAAGTTTCGCCGATTGGTACTGCACCAGGACCGCCATGATGTTCGCCGCTACCAGGACCCACACGAGGAGGTAGCCGTAATTCGCTCCCGCGGTGAGGTTTGCCGCGACGTTGCCCGGATCGACATAGGCGATCGCAGCCACGAAAGCCGGCCCCAACAGGAGCAGCCGGGACTTCCACCGGGGTTTGCTCGCCGGTCGCTCAACAATCGTGGCAGCCATGGTTTCCTCAACAGCGGGGATACGGACATGATGAGGATACCGTTAAGTTAGGCATACCGAAAAGTAGCTTTTAGGTGCAGCTTGATAAGCTCGCGCTTTGCCCAACTAACTAGCAGTAAGTGTCGCTTTGAGCCCTCAAAACGACACTTACTGCTAGTTAGTTGGGTGCGGCTCAGGCGTGGGTGGGTTCTTCCACCAATGCCGTGGCGATGCTGTCCGCGTCATCGAGTGCGGCGAGGTACCGTTCGGCATCCAGGGCCGCGGCGCAACCCGTGCCGGCGGCCGTAATGGCCTGGCGGTAGCGATGGTCCACGGCGTCGCCGCAAGCGAAGACTCCGGAGAGGTTGGTAACAGTGGTGGGGGAATCCACCTTGATGTAGCCCTCGGCGTCGAGTTCCACCTGTCCTGCGACAAGGTCCGTTCGCGGGACATGTCCAATGGCCACGAATATGCCCGTAGCCGCATGTTCACGCGATTCACCGGATCGTGTGTCGGCCAGGGTAACCCCGGTAACCTTGGCGTCGCCGTGGATCGCCGTGATCGCCGAGTTCCATGCGAAGCGGATTTTCGGATTGTCCTTGGCCCGTTGGGCCATGATCCGGGAGGCCCTTAGCTCTTCCCTACGGACGACGACGGTCACGGTCTTCGCGAACCGGGTCAGGAACATCGCCTCTTCCATGGCGGAGTCGCCGCCCCCCACCACGATGATTTCCTGTTCGCGGAAGAAGAAGCCATCGCATGTGGCGCACCATGAAACGCCGTGTCCGCTCAGCCTCTTCTCTTCGGGCAAGCCGAGTTCTTTGTAGGCGGAACCGGTCGCTAGGATTACGGCCGGTGCCTCGTGGGTGTCGCCGGAGCCGGTGACCGCGCGCTTGAGGTGCCCGGCCAGCTGGACTTGAGTGACGTCGTCGAACACTATCTTCGCGCCGAAGCGCCCGGCTTGTTCCTGCAGGCCATCCATGAGCTCGGGTCCCTGGATTCCGGCGGGGAATCCGGGGAAGTTTTCCACCTCCGTGGTGTTCATCAGCGCGCCGCCGGCGGTGACTGATCCAGCAAGGACGAGGGGGCTCAGGCCCGCCCGGGCGGCATAGATTGCCGCGGTGTAACCGGCGGGGCCGGATCCAATGATGATCAGTTGTTCTTTGCTCATGGGACAAGTGCAACAAGGTCGGGGGATTCAATCAAGGGCTCGTCAATCCATGTGCATAATGGGTGAATGTTCAGCGAAGCCGGAGCCGTCCTGATCCGGCCCATGAATCCCGGGGATTGGCCCTCGGTCCGTGCGATTTTCACGGAGGGTATCGAGACCGGGCAGGCAACCTTTGAAGCGGCAGCCCCGGACTGGGAGCAGTTCAACGCGGGCCGCCTTCCCGATCACCGATTCGTCGCTGTTGCATCCGGCCTCGTGGTGGGGTGGACTGCTGTTTCCCCTGTGTCTGCGCGCCCGGCATATGCCGGTGTCGTCGAACATTCCGTCTATGTCGCCGGTTCTGCTCGCGGACGGGGTGTTGGAGGCCTGCTGTTGAAAACGCTGGCTGCGTCGACCGAAGAGCACGGCATCTGGACCATCCAGTCGAGCATTTTCCCCGAGAACCAGGCCAGCATCCGCCTTCACGAGGCCAACGGATTCACCATTGTTGGCCGTCGCGAACGCATCGCATGCATGAGCACAGGGCCCCTTGCCGGCCAATGGCGCGACACGCTCCTGCTTGAGCGGCGCTCACGCCGGGTCTGAGCAGCGCGGCCTGAGGGGGGCCGAGGGTGGCTTATGGCACTTGGCAGAGGTGGTTGAGGGCCGCCCACTGGAGGAGCATGATCGTCTTTCCGTCCACGATCCGGCCGTCGTTGATCATGGCGAGAGCGTCGGCGAAGGCAATCTCGATGGTTTCGATGTCCTCGCCCTCCGCGGCTACTCCGCCGCCGGGGCCTGTCTGGTCCGCCGGGGTGTAGGGCGCGACGTAGAAGTGCAGCCGTTCGGTGACAGATCCGGGGCTCATGTATGCGTCGAAGACGTGCCGCAGCGTTCCGACGTCGACGCCGAGTTCCTCGCTTGCCTCGCGCCGGATGGCCGTTTCGGGATCGTCGTCGTCCAGCAATCCGGCGGCAGCCTCGATCAGCATGCCGTCCGGATGATCGTTGACATAGGCCGGGAAGCGGAACTGCCGGGTGAGGAGAACCGTGCCCCGGCCGGCGTCGTACAACAGAATCGTCGCGCCGTTCCCTCGATCGTAACTTTCGCGTTGCTCGGTGACCCATCGGCCGTCCCTGCGGCGGTAGTCGAAGGTGGTGCGACGCAGCACGTGCCAACCGTCGGAAGTCACTTCGACGTCGCGCACCACCACGGCGGGATTGCGGTCGAGGCCCCGGCCGGCCTGGTCGAGGCCGGTGCGGCCGCGGTGGTCGGGGACATCAATTCCAGGACGCAACGTCGTGGGAGGGGCATCGATTCTCGGAGTCATCCCGCTAGAATAGTGCATGATCGTGCAACATCAGGAAGGAACGCGCATGCTTGCTGCCGAACGGCACCAATTTCTCCTCTCGCGGCTTGCGGCCGATGGCAAGGTGATCGCCAAAGACATCGCCCGTGAACTCGGCCTGTCCGAAGACAGCGTGCGCCGCGATCTGCGCGAGCTTGCCGCGGCCGGGCTCTGCCAGCGTGTATACGGCGGTGCGCTGCCGGCTTCTCCTGCGATCGCCGACTATGCCACCCGCGCTACGGTAGAGCCGGAGAGCAAGGGGCGCATTGCTGCCTGCGCCGCTTCGATGATCCAGCCGGGTTCCGCCGTGATCCTCGACGGCGGCACCAGCACCCTCGCGGTGGTCCACGCGCTGCCGGCGGAGCTCGACTGCACTGTGATTACCCACAGTCCGACCATCGCCTCGGCGCTTGTCGAGCATCCCCTCATCGAGGTGTTCCTCCTCGGGGGCCGCTTGTTCAAACACTCTGCCGTGACCTGCGGGGCTGCGGCGGTCGAGGCCACCCAGGCCGTTTCCGCCGAGTTGTTCTTCCTCGGTGTCACCGGAATCCACCCCGTCCACGGACTCACCACCGCCGACGCCGACGAAGCCGCCATGAAGCGTGCTCTCGCCGCCCGTGCGGCAGATACGTACGTCCTCGCGAGCGCCGAGAAGATCGGGGCCGTTTCGCGCTACTCGGTGTTGCCTTTCGCCAGCGTCGCCGGCCTTATTACCGATGCGCCAGCGAACGATCCCACCATGGGGGAGCTCTCGCGCCTTGGCATCGCCCTTGTGGGCGCTGGATAACCGGGCTTGCCCCTACCCGGACCGATCCTCGTGTGCACGGGTGACGAAGTGTTCAACGCGCCGGTCCGGAACCAGCCAGATCATGGCCACGACGGTGTACGCGGCGACGGCGAGCAAAGGATGGAGGAAGCAGAGGCCAAGGCCGGCCACATAGATGAGCGGCGACGTCTTCCCCTTCCAGTCCCGGCCGATCGCCTGGGCCAGCGCACCCTGCCGGCCCTGGCGCCGGATCAACGACTGCTGCAGGACGTAGTAGGCAACGGCGGCGCAAAGCAGGTTGAAGCCGTAAGCCAGCACCGGGACCTCGGCGAAGCCCGACTCATCCATCCAACGTGTGCTGAACGGGAAGAGGGATATCCAGAACAGCAAGTGCAGGTTCGCCCAGAGAATTCGGCCGTTGACCCGATCCGCCAGATGGATCATGTGGTGGTGGTTGTTCCAGTAGATCCCCACGTAGACGAAACTAAGCAAATAGCTGAGGAATGTGGGAAAGACGCTCAGCAAGGCATGCCATGTCGGTTCCGCGGGCACCCGCAGCTCAAGCACCATGATGGTGATGACGATCGCGAGGACGCCGTCGCTGAATGCCTCAAGCCGGTTCTTGTTCATCGCATTGCCTTCATGGGGACATCATCGTTGCTGCGGACTCCCGCGGCCAAGAGATTACGCCCGCCCTTCCCGCCTAGCCCAGCGTGGAGGCATCAATGACGAAGCGGTACCGTACATCGGAGGCGAGGACCCGCTCGTAAGCGTCGTTGATCTTCTCGGCCGGGATGACTTCGATCTCGGCCCCCAGCCCGTGTTCGGCGCAGAACTCGAGCATTTCCTGGGTCTCCCGGATGCCCCCGATCGCCGATCCGGCGAACGAACGCCGGCCCCCGATGAGTGCGAAGGCGTTGACCGGCAGCGGTTCCGCCGGTGCGCCCACGTTCACCAGCGCGCCGTCGAGCGCCAGCAACTGAAGGTAGGAGCTGATGTCGATCGGGGCGCTGACGGTGTTGATGATCAGGTCGAAGGTCCGCGCGAGCTTTTCGAAGGTGGCCGGCTCGCTCGTGGCGAAGTACTGGTCCGCGCCCAAACGCAGGCCGTCTTCCATCTTCTTGAGCGACTGGGACAGCACCGTCACCTCGGCGCCCATGGCGTGCGCGAGCTTGACGGCCATGTGGCCCAGCCCGCCGAGTCCGACCACGCCGACCTTCTTGCCCGGTCCGGCACCCCAATGCCGGAGAGGCGAATAGGTGGTGATGCCTGCGCACAGCAGGGGAGCGGCGGCGTCGAGCGCTATCCCTTCGGGGATCCGCACCACGAAGTCCTCGGTCACGACGACGTGGGTTGAGTAGCCGCCTTGGGTGATGGTGCCGTCGCGGTCAACGGCGCCGTAGGTCCCGGTCATGCCTTTCAGGCAGTATTGCTCCTCGCCCTTGCGGCAGTTCTCGCATTCGCGGCAGGAGTTGACCATGCAGCCGACGCCGACGCGGTCGCCGACCTTGTGGCGGGTCACGTCGGAGCCGATTTCGGTGACGATTCCGGCGATTTCGTGGCCGGGGGCGAGCGGGTAGGACTGCGGTCCCCAGTCGCCGCGGACTGTGTGGATGTCTGAATGGCAGATGCCCGCGTACTTGATCTCGATGAGCACGTCGTGGGCGCCGACGTCGCGGCGCTCAATGGTGGTCGGTGCGAGGGCTTCGCTTGCGGACGGGGCTGCGTAAGCATTGACGGTCAGCATTATTCTCCTGTTGGTGGACGGAGGATTGGCACTATCCATCCAACAGGAGAATTCCGACGTGAGGGAGTCCCTGCTGGTAGGGGTACTGGCAGGGACTCCCTCAACGGAATGGGATCCGTTGCGGACTAGCTGGCGCCGAGGAAGATCGGGTTCGTCAGCGCTGCCATGGGACCGAGCGGGGTGACTGTTCCCATCTCCGTGCCGCTGCCGGATGTTCCGTCGATCTTCGGATGCCGGACCTCAACGCGCACGTAAGCCGCGAGCTGCGGGGTGGTGACCCAGGTGCTCGTTCCCTGGCCCGACGCGGGAAGGGTGACCTGCTGGGTCTGTCCTTCATCCGTGATGAAGCGTACGACGCCGTTCGGCACGCCGGCGATTTTCGCCGTCACCGTGACGGGGGCACCTGCCGCGACGTTGAGCCGCTCGCCCACGGTCGCGCTCTTGCCGCCGGACGTGACCTGGAAGTCCACCGAGACGTCAGCCGACTCGGCGATCCAGTTCCGGCCATTGCGGATGCCGTCCAGCAGGGCTTCGCGGGACAACGCTGCGGCGTTGACCACGTTGTGCGGGAAGCCAATGACCTGCGGGACGCTGTGGGCGTCGCTGTTGCCCATCGCCGGGAGCCACCGGCCACCGGTACGGACGGAGTGCGCGAGCATCGAATCCCAGGTGTTGACGGAGGACTCGTCGTCCAGGGTCCACGGGCCCGTCCATACCTCAACCGCATCGGCGTCGTCATAGCCGAACTTCCAGCGGCAGGCGACATACGGGCAGTACGGGTGAGCCGGAACAACAATTCCGCCCGAGGCGTGGATCCGCTGGGCTTCCTGCTCGAACCCCTTGTCGCGGGCACGGTAGCGCCAGTCGATCCATTCGCCCGGCTCCAGGCCGAGCGCGAGGTAGTGGCCGTTGCGCGTGGTGACTTCCTCGCCCGTGAGGATGAGCAGGTCGTTGCCGGCAAGCGGCCCCCAGCCGCCGTGCGATGCCGGCGTGTTGTGGTCCGTCGAGATCATGAAGTCGAGGCGCGCGGCGCGGGCGCCGGCTGCGACGTCCTCGGGCGTGCGCTTTCCGTCCGAGTAGACGGTGTGCAGGTGGGCGTCCCCGCGGTACCAGCCTGCGCCGCGGCCGGCAACCTGCTGCGGCGGATACTGGGGCTTGAAAGGGGCGACGTCGGGTCCGTACTCAAGCGTGACGTTCACCGTGTAGTCAAGGCCCTGCTCGGCCACCTGGTACGGGCCAAGAACGACGTTCCACGTGCCCTTCCCAATCGGCCCCGGCAGGTAACCCGGCGTCGTGTCGCCGGCGCTGATGCTGAATTCGGTGCGGAAACCACCGGACCAGCCGCGGAATCCCTTCCCGGCGAGGTCGGTACCCTTCTCATCGAAGATTCCGATGTCGCAGGCGTTCGTGAGAAGTCCGGAGGCCACCTGGGGCTTGCTGTAGGTGTACGAAACGCTGATCTTGTTGACGCCGGCCGGGACCTCGATCGGCAAATAGACGAAGTCCGCTGCTCCCGGATCCAGATGGCCGGTGATCGTCTTGCTCTTGCTGGTTCCGGTAGCGGCTGCCGCGAACGAAACCGGGGCCAGGGTCAGAGCCGCGCCGGTCAGTGCGGCGGCCAGGAAGCCGCGCCGGGTAGAGGAAAAGGAGACATTGTCGCCCGAATGGGCTTTGCATGGTGAAGTCACTCACTCGATGTTGCACACCGTTACTGAACAGTAGGCAACGGAACCAAGAACGCAGCATGAAGGCGGGAGCGTCAGCAAGCGGAGTCCATTCAGTGGACCCGTCGTCAATTGGCCCTTGCCACGAGCCATGCCCGGCCTTACTGTTCTTGGCATGCACCAAGGGCTGGGGCGACGGCGCAACCATTCCCATGTACCGAACAGGACGGTGTTTTAGATGTGCGATATTCCGGGTTTGATCAGTCGCCTTGAAGCCCAAGACCTCGCTCGATTGCGCGAGGCAGGCAAAGAAAAGCCCCTGGAACCGGGGATGATCGCCGCTATTGATGCCGCGGCCGGCGGGCCGGGCGAGGGCCGCGGGTACTACGTGGTCAGCGGTTCCCTGTATCCGATCGAAGCCAGGGACTACCACCTCAGGGAAGATGTGGCGGAGGCGCTGTTCGCGGCGGAAGGAACCTCCGTCAGCGTCACGGCCTAGCCCCGGGGACGCCGTAACCCAAGCCGCAGGCACCGGCCCACACTGGAAAAAACAGGTGGGCCGGCGGTGTGGTCTGGAGGGTGCTTGTGACTACAGCGCGCCCAACAGCTCCTGCATTTCCTTGATCTCGGCCTCCTGCGCCGTCACGATGTCCTTGCCGAGTTTGAGGGCATCGGCGTTCTTACCGTCGGTGCCTTCCTTCTGCGCCATGGCCACGGCCCCTTGGTGGTGGGCGATCATGTGGGTCAGGAACAGCCTGGCTGCATCCCGGCCTTGGGCGGCCTCGAGTTTCGTCATGTCCTCGTTGTCCACCATTCCGTTCATGGTGTGGCCGCCCGACATCCCCGCGGGCTCGTTCCAGTCCTTGAGCCAGCCGGTCATCTTCTCGATCTCCGGGCCTTGGGCTGCCTTGATCCTGCCGGCGAGCGCAGTCACTTGGGCAGGGATGCCGTTCTTGGCGAGTATGACGTCGCTCATCTGGACGGCCTGGGCATGGTGGGGGATCATCATCCGGGCAAACTCGGCATCCGCCGCGTTATGGTCTCCCGCGATCGCCGCGGCCGGGGATGCGGCCGAACCAGACGAAGAGGCGCTTCCGTGGTCCATTCCCGGCATGCTGCTGCCGCCGGTTCCGGCCGAGCAGCCGGCGAGCGCGATTGCTGTGGCCACGGTAAAGGTGGCGAGGGTCAGGTTTTTTCTCATGGTTTTGGGGTCCTTCAATCAATCAGCCTGCAGAAGCGCGGCTGCGTGGGACACGCACAGCAAGCCCACTGTGTGGGGTGGCGCGTCAGGGTGGAGTCTTGTGCAGCGGGCCGGCAGCCCGGTGCGGCGGTGGATTTTACGTGCGGCTGATGCAGAGATCGCCCGGGGAAGGACTACCCGGGCGATGCGAATATCCGGAGACCAGGGTACCGGCCTCTGACGTGCCCGCATTGGCGTAGGGCGGGACACCTGGTAGGGGTGCTGTCAGGGTGTTATGGCCCGGAGCGGGGACGCAGACGGCGTGCAGGGCCGACATCGTGGTGCACGTGCCCGGGCTTGGACACGACTGCGCCGGAGATGAATCCGCGTGCTGAACTATGTGCGACGGGCCGATGACAGTGGCGGGGCCCACGACGGCGGACTGGCTCATAGCGGGGTGGCGTGCATGCTGTGCCCACCCGCCATGACATGCATCCCGACGATTCCGCCGATGATCGCGAGCAGTCCTGCCAACAGGCCCGTGCGGAGGAGGAAGGCGGTGGCGCGGCCCCGTGAGGGGTCGGTCATGGTCTTCCTCCTTCCGTAGCTTGGTGCGCCCGGTTCGCGGGCTTTACGACGGCTTCAACGAGTATAGGCGCCGTTCAGTTTCATTCTGCCGCACTCACCCTGCCATCGTCCGTCCTGTCATGGTCCTTGGTGGTTGCGCGGCTTTCGCGGCGGCGGCTTCGCGGGCCAGGAATGCTCCGAGTTCGCCGATGGTGCTCATCAAGGGAGCCGGGAAGACGACCGTGGTGTTCTTGTCCACGCCGATCTCCACCATGGACTGCAGGTTGCGCAACTGCAGGGCCAGTGGATGGGCCATCATGGTGTCAGAGGCCATGCCCAGCGCGGCAGCGGCCAGGGACTCGCCTTCGGCGGCGATGATCTTGGCGCGCTTTTCACGCTCGGCCTCGGCCTGGCGGGCCATGGCGCGCTTCATGCTGTCCGGCAGTTGGATGTCCTTGAGTTCCACGAGGGTCACTTCGACGCCCCATTCCAAGGTGAGTCCGTCCAGGATCTGGCGGATGTTGGCATTGATGACGTCCGTTTCTGCGAGCGTTTCGTCGAGGGTGTGCTGACCCACCACCTTGCGCAGCGTGGTTTGTGCGATCTGGTCGATCGCGGCGTAGACGTTTTCGATGGCCAGGACGGACTTGATGGCGTCCACCACCCGGAAATACGCGACGGCGGAAATGTCCAGGCTGACGTTGTCCCGGGTGATGATGCCCTGGGACTGGATCGGCATGGTGACGATCCGCAGGGAGACCTTCCTCAGGCGGTCGACGAACGGGATGATGATCACAAGGCCCGGGGTCCGGAGGCCCTGGATCCTCCCAAGCCTCAACAGGACACCGCGCTCATACTGCGTGACAATGTGGACGGCCATCGCAAACCAGATGACCAGCAGGACAATCAAGACAATCAGCCAGGTGATGGCGTCCGCTGTCATGGCCGCACACCGGCTTCGTCGCTAAGTGCTAATGCGTTCATGGCGGAGATCCTTCGGTGGCAGTGGAGGGAAAAGGGAGCCCACTTTCCGCAGCGAGGCAGGCGAACCCGCTTACGTTGTATCTCCAGTAAATACCTTGGAATCGCCGAGTTGTAGGGCCACAAATGAAAGGAACGCCCTCTGGGACGTTCCTCTCAATTTCGTGGCTTAGACCCTTTCGCGGGTCCGGTCGATAACCGGCTCCGGATCGTTCCTGAACTCACGGTAGCGGCGTGGGAAGGCCCAGAACATGAAGTCCTTCGCGTCGACCTTGGGCTCAGGGCGTTCCTCGGGTTCCTGTGAGGCATCTTTCCTGGTGTCCCGCCGGAAATCCTTGTTGTAGCCGTAGCACATCACAGACCTCCTTCTAGCAACTGCCCTTTAATAGTCCTCCCGATTCGGCAAGCAGTCCACCTTTCAACGGCTGATCCGCTTATAGGCACAATGGAGGAGTGAAATCCCCACCCGTTCCCCGGAATGCCGCGCTCGCATACCGCCCTTTCGACCTGGACACCATCGGCGAGGGACTCGTCTTCGGAGAATCGCTGGGGGAACTCGCCAAAGCCCTCGATACAAGGGGAACGGCAGGAACCGCCGTCGTGCAAGCGCCCCCGGGGACCGGCAAGACGACGCTCGTGCCGCCCTTGCTTGCCAACATCCTGCTCGCCGACGGCGCGGCCGGCGCGGTGACTGGAAGGCAGCGCCCCCGGGTGATCGTGACCCAACCACGGCGGGTCGCCGCGCGCTCAGCGGCACGGCGCCTCGCCGCTCTCGACGGCAGCCGGCTCGGCGAACGGGTCGGATACACGGTCCGCGGCGAAAGCCAGGCGGGCCCCGGGACCATGATCGAGTTCGTGACTCCTGGAATCCTCCTGCGCCGCCTGCTCGCGGATCCGGGGGCTTGAGACCGCCGGTGCCGTGATCCTGGACGAGGTCCACGAGCGCGGCCTGGAGACAGACCTGTTGCTCGGAATGCTCATCGAAGTCCGTGAGCTGCGGGAGGACCTCACGCTCGTCGCGATGTCCGCAACCCTCGACGCGCCACGGTTTGCCGCGCTGATTGGAGGCGCCGGAGAAGGCACAAGCGGAAAGCACGACGGCGGCGGGCCGGCACCCGTCGTCGACTGTCCGTCCGCGCTGCATCCCTTGACGGTGGACTGGGCGGCCGCGGCAGGTCCACGGTTGGACGGACGCGGCGTGACCCGCGCCTTCCTGGACCATGTGGCGGACACTGCCGCGTCGTCGTACACGGACACCCTCGCCGCTGATCCGGACATCGACGCCCTGGTGTTCCTTCCTGGTGCGTGGGAGGTCTCCTACGTCGCGTCCCGGCTGCGCGCCAGACTGGCTGCGAGGGCCAGGGACGTGGAGGTATTGGAGCTTCATGGCCAGGCAAGCCCGGCGGAACAAGACCGGGCGGTCTCCGGCCGGGAGCCCGGCGGATCTCCCCGGATTATCGTCTCGACAGCCCTGGCCGAATCCTCCCTGACCGTTCCGGGAGTGCGGCTGGTCATCGACGCGGGGCTGTCCCGTGAACTGCGGCGTGACGCCGGCCGCGGCATGTCCGGCTTGGTCACGGTCTCCTGCTCCCGTGCCTCCGCCGAACAACGCGCCGGACGCGCGGCACGCCAAGGGCCAGGGCGCGTGGTCCGCTGCTACGAGCACAAAGCATACGGCGCCGCACCGGCCCACCCCACACCGGAAATTGCGGCCGCCGACCTGACGGGCGCGGCGCTCGTCCTCGCGTGTTGGGGATCGCCGGGTGGCCGGGGGCTCGCACTTCCGGACTCCCCGCCCCAAGGCGCGATGGACGATGCCATTGAAGTGCTGCGGGAACTTGGCGCCATCGACGCGGACGGACTTGCCACGGACGTGGGGAAGACCCTGGCCCGGATCCCCGCCGATCCACGACTGGCCCGCGCATTGCTGGATGGTGCCGCCACTGTCGGGCACCGGGCGGCTGCCGAGGCTGTCGCCCTCGTGGCAGGGGATCAACGGGCTCCCGGAGCTGACTTGACGCGCCTGCTGGCCACACTCCGGGCAGGCAAGGACCCCGCGGCCCGGCGTTGGGCCGAGGATGTCCGCCGCATGGAGGCGATCGCACGCCAGGAGCGATCCGGCGTCGGGCCTTCCCTGACCGCACCGCCGAGCCTGCCTTCACTGGCGAGTCCTGCCGAAGCCTTGGGGTTCGTGGTCGCGCTTGCGTTCCCCGACCGTGTTGCGCGCAGCGTTCCAGGCACCGGCCCTGAACGCTACCTGCTGACGTCGGGAACACGTGCCGGGCTGCCGGCGGGCAGTCCGCTCGCCGGCCACGATTGGCTCGCTGTGGCCGAGGTATCCCGTGCGGACGGCCGGGATGCGGCAGGCACTGGCGCCGTCATCCGTTCCGCTGCACCTTTGGCGGCGGATGCGGCGGAAGCTGCCGCCAGCCACCTCCTGAGCGATACGGTGGAAGCCGAATTCACGCGGGGCCGCGTCACCGCCAGGCGGGAACGGCGGCTGGGTGCGATTCTGCTGTCGTCGACGCCCGTACGGCCCACCATCGACGACGGTCGCGCTGCCGTAGCCCGCGCCTTGGCGAAAGAAGGCCTGGGGACCATTGGCTGGTCGACGGCAGCCGATACCTTGCGCCGGCGACTGGCTTTGCTGCACAGGGAACTGGGCGATCCATGGCCGGACGTCTCCGAGCCCGCCTTGCTGGCCAGGCTGGAGAAGTGGCTGGCACCGGAGCTCGAAGCGCTCGCAGGAGGCGCTGCGACGAACGGGATCGACCTGGCCGAGCCGTTGCGGCGGCTTTTGCCGTGGCCCGAGGCGGCCCGGCTCGGTGAGCTGGCGCCGGAATGGCTTGAGGTGCCGAGCGGTTCCCGGGTGCGGATCGACTATCCGGACGTTGCCGACGACGGCGGCCGGCCGGTCGTGGCGGTCAAGTTGCAGGAGTGCTTCGGCTGGGCTGCGACGCCGCGCTTGGTAGGCGGACGGGTGCCGGTGCTGTTCCACCTTCTTTCTCCGGCCAGGCGACCGCTGGCCGTGACAGATGACCTGGCCTCTTTTTGGTCCGGCCCGTACGCCCAGGTCCGTGCGGAGATGCGCGGGCGCTATCCGAAGCATCCCTGGCCCGAGGACCCGTGGACAGCGCCAGCAACGGCCAAGACCAAGCGGAAGATGTGACCCCGGCTTGCCGGTGGTTCCAGCTGGCTGGGAGGCGTTCACAGGCTTTTTCTTTAGGATGCCACGGTGATGAACATGGAATTGCGTCCCGCTGACCTTGCCAACGACTGGTGGCAGGCCGTGCTGCGGGGATTCACCACACAAGAGGTCCCGAACCTTGCGACCCCTGTTGTGCTGGGCATCCTGGCCGCTGCCGTCGTACTGAGCATCCCGCGCGCCACCTGGCGTTGGTTTGGCCTTTATGTGACCTTCGTGCATGAACTGGGCCACGCGTTCGCTGCCCTCATGACGGGGCGGGTCGTCCACGGGCTCCGGATCGGGCTGGACCACTCCGGACAGTTCCTGAGCAGCGGGCGCGGGAAATTCGGCGCAGCCTGGTCCGGGTTCTGGGGATATCCGAGTCCCGCGGTGGTAGGCGTGGCGCTCATCTGGTCCGTGTCGGCAGGGCGGTCCGGGGCAGCCATGTCCGTCGGCGCGCTGGTGTTGCTGCTCGCACTGATCTTTCTGCGGAACTTCACTGGAATCTTCGTGGCGCTCCTCAGTGCCGCGATTGCCCAGTTGCTTGTCATGTTCGCCACTCCCTCGACGGTAAGCCATGTGGTACTCGGACTTGGCATAGCCCTCGAGGTGGGCGCCGTGCGGGATTGGTTCAAGGTGGCTTCGGTCCACACCCGTCGGCGCGACCGGCTCGCGTCGTCGGATGCCTACATCCTGGCGCGGTCCACGGGGGTGCCGTCCTTGCTGTGGCTCGTGGCTTTCGCCGTTGTCATCGCAGCAAGCGCGGTGTTTTCCCTTCGCACGGTGTGGGGCATGCTCTCCTAAGGCTGCGGTTTCGGCACGGACTGGGTCGATTGCTCTTGCCGTGCGCCAGTCCAGGGTGTGGAATCGGTTAGCAAAGGACGCGGGGGATTCGGCTTCTACTCCAGGAGGTGCTCATGTCGGTGAAAGGCCCAGGCAGTGCGACGAAGGGGTCGAACCGGACCAACCCCGATCTTCGACGGGCGGACCCGTCCTCGGCGCCAGCCGATCGGCCCGAAAACATCCGCAACGTCGTCCTGATTGGCCGCTCGGGCGCGGGAAAGACGATGCTGCTCGAATCACTCCTTTACGCTGCCGGGGTGGTGAACCGCATGGGTTCGATCGTGGATGGCACCACCGTGAGCGACTCGGAAGCGACGGCCATCCACCAGCAGCGATCCATCGGGCTGTCCGCGGCGCCCTTGGTCTTCGACGACATCAAAGTGAACCTTCTCGACACCCCGGGCTACGCCGATTTCATGGGAGAGCTGCGCGCGGGGCTGCGTGCCGCGGATGCGGCGCTGTTCGTAGTGTCGGCCGTTGACGGCGTCGACGCCGGAACCACCGCCCTGTGGGGTGAATGCGAGCGCGTTGGCATGCCCAGGGCCGTGGTCATCAGCCGGCTTGACCATCCCCGGGCGAACTACGATGCCGTCCTGGCCGAATGCCGGTCCGCCTTCGGCGATTCTGTCCTTCCCCTTCATTTGCCGGTCCGCAACGCGGACGCTGTTTCCGGAGTGCTCGGGCTGCTTTCGGGCTCGGTGTCGGAGTACACCCCCGGGGAACCACGGCCCGCGGTCCGGGCGGCGACAGCGGCCGAACTGGCCGGCGCGGAAGGTGTCCGGGGGGAACTCATCGAGGGCATCATTTCCGAGAGCGAGGACGAGACCTTGATGGACCGGTACCTCGGCGGCGAGGACGTCCCCATCGATACCCTCGTGGAAGATCTGGAGACCGCGATCGTCCGGGGGACGTTCTTTCCGGTCCTGGCCAGCTCTTCCGTGACCGGAGTCGGCACGGCCGAACTCTTGGAAGTGCTGACCCGCGCCTTTCCGCCTCCGACCGAGCGAAGCCTCCCGACGGTGACTGACCTGGGCGGGACACCCTTGGAACCCCTGGCATGCGATCCGGACGGTCCGCTCCTTGGCGAAGTGGTGCGGACTACTGTTGACCCGTTCCTGGGACGGGTGTGCCTTGTCCGGATCTTCTCAGGGACGCTGCGAGAGGACTCTGCCGTGCATGTGGGTGGACACGGCCTGGCTGAGCGCGGGCACCCCGACCACGACAGCGACGAGCGGATCACCCACCTGTACTCCCCGTTGGGCTCAAGCCTGCGGCCGGTGCAGTTCGCCGTGGCCGGAGACATTTGCGCGCTGGCGAAGGTGGCGAGCGCCGAAACGGGAGACACGGTTTCCGCGCGCGAGGCTCCACTGCTCGTGGAAACCTGGGACATGCCCGAGCCGCTGATGCCTGTGGCGATCGAAGCAGCCTCGCACGGCGATGAAGACGCGCTGTCCAAGAGCCTGGCCAAGGTCGCGGCGGGAGATCCGACCCTGAGGGTGGAGCGCAACTCCGAGACGCACCAGCTGGTCCTGTGGTGCATGGGCGAGGCCCACTCGGAGGCAGTCCTGGACCGTTTGCGCGAGCAGGGGGTGAAGCTGCAGACCGTGGATGTCATTACCCCGCTCCGGGAGACCTTTGCCGCCCAGTCCGCGGGCCACGGACGCTATGTCAAACAATCCGGCGGCCACGGACAGTACGCGATCTGCGATATCGAAGTGGAACCCCTTGAACGCGGGGGAGGCTTCGAATTCGTGGACAGGATTGTTGGCGGGGTCATCCCCGGCACGTATGTTGTATCGGTCGAGAAAGGCGTCCGGGCCCAGATGAGCAAGGGGGTGCGGGCAGGTTTCCCGGTGGTCGACATCAGGGTGATCCTGGTGGGCGGCAAGACCCACAGCGTCGATTCATCGGACGCGGCTTTCCAGGCCGCTGGCGCTTTGGCCTTGCGGGAAGCCGCCGCGGCGGGCAGCATTCAACTGCTCGAACCGATTTCGGCCGTGACGGTCCTTGTGGCCGACGAGCACGTGGGCGGGGTCATGAGCGATCTGTCCTCCCGCCGCGGGCGCGTCACCGGGACGACATCCGTGGGCGGAGAGCGCACGGAGATCAGCGCCGAAGTGCCGGAGCAGGAACTGCTGCGGTACGCGATCGTGCTGCGGGGACTGACGGCGGGCAGCGGTCGATTCCGCCGGGAGTACTTGCGGCACGAGCCGTTGCCGCCCGGCATAGCCGTCGCCTCGGCGAAAGCCTGAGGCTCAGAGTCTCCTTCCAGGTCAGCGGTTCTTGCGAAGGAACGCTGAAACGGGAGGTGCCAATGAGGCCCCCACCTCCGAAGCGCTCTTCTTGACTCCCGCGCGGCCAAAGGAATGGTCGCCGCCCTCCCACCACTCGATGGTGGCGGCGCGGCCGATCCGGGCCACCACGTTTTCGAGCAGCTCGGGCGTCGCGAAAGTGTCCCGCGTGCCCTGCAGGAAGAGCATCGGCAGCGTGAGCCCGTAAAGGTGCTCATCACGGAGCTTCTCGGGTTTTCCGGGCGGGTGCAGCGGGTAGCCGAGATAGATGAGTCCCTCGGCGGGCATGCCTTCGGCCACTGCCATCGACGCCATGCGTCCACCGAAGGACTTGCCGGCCGCCCACAGCGGTTCTCCCTCCGAACGGGACGCGGCTTCCGCCATGACGGCCCGCCAGGCCGCGATAGCCGCGGGAGGCCGGTCGGGGAACTTCTTGCCGGCTTCCCGGTAGGGGAAGTTGAAGCGCAAGGTCGCGACGCCGTCGTCGTTCAAAGCGTGCGCGAGGCCGCCCAGGAACGGATGCTCCATGCCCGCCCCGGCTCCGTGGGCGAGAACGAGGGTCGCGACCGGGTTGTCCGGCCGGCCGTAGATACCGGAGATCGGTGTGCCGTCGACGTCGATCGTGACATGGGATTCGGCGGTATGCATGCTTACTCGAATCGGGAGGGATCGCCGGTGCCGCGCCTGACCACTTCCGCGGTGCCGCTCGAGAAGTCCACCACCGTGGTGGGCTCTGCGCCGGTGTCGCCGGAGTCGATCACGGCTTCCACCAGATTGTCCAGGCGTTCCTTGATCTCCCAGCCTTGGGTCAACGGCTCCTCCTCGTCGGGGAGCAGCAAGGTGCTGGAAAGTAGCGGTTCGCCCAGTTCGGCCAGGAGGGCCTGGACAAAATTATGGTCCGGAATCCGCACGCCTACCGTTTTCTTCTTGGGGTGCAGGAGGCGGCGGGGGACTTCCTTGGTGGCAGGCAAGATGAACGTGTAGCTACCCGGCGTCACGGCCTTGATGCTTCGGAACACATCGTTGTCGATCATGACGAACTGACCGAGCTGCGCGAAGTCCTTGCAGACCAAGGTGAAATGGTGCTTGCTGTCCAGCTGCCGGATCGAGCGGATCCGGTCGAGGGCTTCCCTGTTGCCGATTTGTGCGCCGAGCGCGTAGCAGGAATCGGTGGGATAGGCGATGAGCCCGCCGGACTGGAGGATATTCACCACCTGGGCAATTGCGCGTGGTTGGGGGTCCTGCGGGTGGACATCGAAGAATCTTGCCATGCCACGAGCTTACGGGCAGGCCGTGCTTCAGGACAGGACATCCTTGCTGGTGAACTTGCCATAAGCCAACGCGCCGGCCGCCACGACGTAGGCCGCCTGCAGCAGGGCATTGTCGCCGAAGCTCGTCCACGAGATGGGTTGGCGCAAGAGGTCGGCGAAACCCAACCAGTAGTGGCTGAACAGCCACGGGTGCAGCCACTCCAATTGCGGCAGGTTGTCGGCCACTTGTGACACCACGGACAGGACGATCGTTGCGGCCATGGCCCCGACCGGCACGTCCGTGAAGGTGGATATTGCCAGCCCGATGGCGGAGAGCCCCAACAGTGACACAGCAATGTACGCGGCTATCAGCAGGGAACGCACCACTGATTCGCCGACGCCGATCGTGTCGCCGGAGAGCAGGGTAACGGGACCTACCGGGAAGAGCGCGACGCCGGCCAGCGCACCGGCGGCGGCCACCGTAAGGGTCGCTGCCAGGCAGAAAGCCGCGGCGGACGCGTACTTGATCAACAAGAGGCGGACGCGTCCGGCCGGGGCGACGAGCAAGTACCTGAGCGTGCCAAGGTTCGCTTCTCCTGCAATCGTGTCGCCTGCCACCACTCCGATGGTGAGGGGAAGGAACAAGGGCACGGAGACGATCATTGCCGTGACGCCGACAAAAAGCCCGTTCTGGGTGATGCGATCAAGGAACGGCGGACCACGCCCTGGCGCCACGGGATGCGAGCTCAGCTTGACCGCCGCGGCAATGAGGATGGGGATCGCCGCGAGCGCGAGGAGCATGGCCCATGTCCGCAGCCGCCTGAACAGCACCGAGAGCTCCGAGGCCATGAGTGACCACGAGCTTGATGGCCGGGCCGCTGGCTGGCCGGGCAAAGATTCGGTTCCGCGTTCAGCCGGCAATGTCGAAACCCTCTCCGGTCAGGGAGACGAAGCGCTCCTCCAGGCTGGCGTCCTCCACGCCGAAGCCCCGCACCCGGACGCCGTCGGACACGAGGGCAGCCACGATCGCCTCGGGAGCCACCCCGTACCCCGGCGGGCCGGTGCTGACGAGGCTCTGGCCATCGGCACCGTGCGATCCGGGCAGCGGCACTGACAGTTCCGATTGCAGGCCCAGCCTGGAGAGGACACGGACAGCGGCCTCAATATCGGGCGTGTGGAGCCGGATCGTGGCCGTTCCCGCGGCGCGCAGTTCGTGCAGGGTTCCTTGCGCCACGAGTTTGCCTACGCTCATGACACCCACATGGGTGCACATCTGTTCCACTTCCGCGAGGAGGTGGCTGGAGACGAACACGGTGGTGCCCCCGGCGGCGAGGGAGCGGACCAGGCCGCGCACCTCCCGGGTCCCTTGCGGATCCAGGCCGTTGGTGGGTTCATCGAGGACAAGCAGTTCCCTCGGCCGCAGCAGGGCATGTGCAATTCCCAGCCGCTGCTTCATCCCGAGCGAATAGGCGCGCACCTTTTTGCCCGCGGCATGGGACAACCCCACCCTCTCGAGCGCTTCATCCACCCGTGCGGCCCTGGTCCGCGGGGATGCGTGAAGATCGGCGCTGTCCAATCGCCGAAGGTTCGCCGCCCCGGACAGGAAAGGGTAGAAGGCCGGGCCTTCCACGAGCGAGCCCACATTGGGCAGGACCGTTGCCAGTTGGCGCGGCATATCGCCACCCAGAACCCGGATGCGGCCGTTCGTGGCGGCCGCCAATCCAAGCAGCAACCGGATGGTGGTGGTCTTGCCCGAGCCATTTGGACCGAGGAAGCCAAAGACTGAACCGCGCGGAACCGCCAAGTCGACGCCCTCGACGGCGGCCCGGTGACCAAAGCGCTTGCTGAGGCCTTGCGTCTCTATCGCCAGTTCAGCCGGCGGGGATGCCTCCGTCATTTCGTGGCGGCTGCGGCCTGCAACCGCTCAAGTGGCACCATTCCCGCGAAGACGCGGCCGTCGTCGAGCATCAAGACAGTTACCAGGCTGGTGGTCACTGCACGGCCGCCCGCTACCGGCTGGGTGAGCTGGGCCACCATCGGAGCCGAGCGGACATCGGCGGGCACGGTCCCCGAGGGCATGGCGATCACTGCGTCCCAGCCGGTTCCCGTGACTGTTGGCCGGCCCCCGGTTGCCTTTACCTGCGGTGCTTGCCCGGTCTTACCGGGGAGGGTACGCGGTTGCGGGGTTGCCTTCTCTTCCACGGCGGCACCGCGGGGCGGAGTGAAACTGAACAGGGCGGCGTCGGGCGCCGACAAGCTCACGTCAGTGAACGCGAGCGAAAAGGCCGCCGCGGCCTGGCCCCGTGCCCGCACCTCGACGCCGAGCGGCAGGCCGGAGGCGGAGTCGACGGCGATTGTCACGGAATCGACCAGCGTGCCGGTACTCCGCGGCTTGATCACCAGTTGGTAGGCCGTGCGGCCGGCCACCGTGGTTCCGTCGCCCACGGTCACGTCTGTTGTAGGCCCGACGGCGGCGAGGAAGTGCTGCGCGACGACATCAGGCGTGATCGCTCCGGGAGTCGGCGTCGCGCGCGGGGCCGCAGCGCGGGCCGTTTCGGCGGGCATCGTCATGTGCGCCGCACTGTTGTCGGCCGAGTTGTAGAGCCAGAGATCGTTGCCGTTGCGGACGAGGTCGCGCTCGGCGAGCATGTCCATCACCTGGAACCTGGCCTTGGCGGGGCCGTCCAGGTAGACCCGGACCGTGTGGGATCCGCTCAACAGTTCCATGACCGAAGCGGGGCCTTGGGTTGCCGTTGGCCCGACGGAGGGGAGCTGGGGGAGTCCCAGATCGGAACTCTGTTGAAGGGTTCCGGACAAAGCATGGACGTCGGCCCGGCCGATCATCGCGATGACTTCCTCTGCCGTTTTAGGAGGCAGGCTCGTCGCAGCTCCCGCCTGGTAGGAACCAGCGAGGGCCGCCGCAGCAAGGGCTACCGGAACCAGCGCGGCCGGCAACCAACGCAACCAAGGACGGGTCATGACAACCTCGCGAACCATCCACCATCGGCGAAGTTCATGCTTCCAGCGTACGCCTGCTGCCCGGAGTGATCACCCGTTCTTGGCCCCTAAGCTTCCAGCGTCCTCCGCACGAAGTCCGCGCTGGGCCGTGAATAGGCGGCCCCCAAGCGCTCGAACAAGGCGATTCCCGCCATGCCCGGCCAATCCTCGGGAAGGAATTCCGCCGGCAGCCCCGGATCAAGGTACGGAATGATCCGCCAGCGGTCGATGCAACGGACGTAACGGGCGAAGGTTTCGGCCGAGGCCGGGCCGCCGTCGGAACCGCTGTCTTGGCCGCCGTCGTCCGCCGCGGAACCATGATGCCGGATGAAGTCGCGATGCAGTTCTGCCACGGTGTCCAGGTCCCACCATGCGGATGCGGCCTCGCGGAGGCTGCCGCCCACCAAGGGGGTGTCCGTCACGAACACCGTGGCCATTCCGCGCAACCCCAGGTCCTCGAGGATCTCCTCCACTTCCACCCTGAGCGAATCCGGGCAGATCCACAGCCCTGCTGCCACCGTGCCGCAGCCGATCCAGTGCAATCTCCGCCGCAATTGGTGCCGCTTTTCCCGCTCCGTTTCCGGAATGGAAAAGGACACGAGGCACCAGCGGTCCGCGGGGGACATCAGGCGGGGGTTGAAGATCCGGCGGTCTCCGCGGGCAAGCATCGTGGCGGCGCCCTCGGTGACGGCGAAGCCGGGAACACCTTCACGGAGCTGAGGAAGGACGATTTCCTTCTTTTTCAACCGTGACAAGGCCGTTCGGGACACGGCAGCGGTCACGCCAAGGGCCTCCATGAGGACGATGATGTGCCTTGAGGACATCCATCCGCCGGCATCGCGCAGGTATAAGCCGATGACGGTCCGCAGCAACGACGTGGTACTCCCGGGCCGGGAGTCCATGTCGTCGAGGACGGCACTCACAGGAGTTCGGTCAGGGCGTCCCGGATGGCGGTCACTCCCAGCTCAACCTCCGCGTAGCTGGTGCTGAGCGGCGAGAGCCCGATCCGCAATCCGTGCGGCGGACGGAAATCCGGAATGACACCCCGCTCCCAAAGCGTCCGGGTCACCTCGCCGAACAAGGGATGGTCCACCGTGATGTGCGAGCCACGCTCTGCGGTGTTGCGCGGGCTGACAATCTCGACGCCGAGGGGGGCCAGCATGTCCTCAGCCAAGGCGACTGCGTACTCCGTCAGCTTGATGGACTTCTCCCGCACCGCATCCATGCCCACTGATGCGATCAGCTCAACCATGTCCTTGAGCGGCTGCATGGCCAGCACCGGGGGAGTTCCGGTGATGAAGCTGCGGATCCCACGGGCCGGGGTGTAGCTTTCCGTCATGCCGAAGGGGTTGTCGGCGCCCATCCAGCCCCAGATCGGCTGTTGCAGTCGGTCCTGCTGCGACGCGTTGACGTACGCGAACGCGGGGGAGCCCGGGCCGCCATTGAGGTATTTGTAGGTGCAACCAACAGCAAGGTCCACACCCCAGGCGTCCAGTTCGAGGGGCACCGAGCCTACCGAGTGGCACAAGTCCCAGAGCATGAGTGCTCCGGCTTCCTTGACCATCGCGGTGATCGCCGCGGCATCCGCCAGGAAACCCGAACGGTATGCCACGTGGCTGAGTACGACGACGGCGGTCCGCTCGCTGAGCAGTCCCTCGAGGTCCGTGGTCCGGACGCCGCTGGCCGGGTTGGAAGCGACCCACTTGATGGTGGCGCCCTTCTCCGCGGCGATGCCCTCGATGATGAAACGGTCCGTGGGGAAGTTGTCCCGGTCCACCACAATCTCATCGCGGCCCGCTTGGGCGTCGACCGCTGCCCGGATGAGCTTGTAGAGCATCACGGACGTGGAGTCTCCCACGGTCACCTGGCCGGCGGCCGCGCCCAGGGTCACGACGCCGATGCGGTCGCCCACTGCGGTGGGCTCATCCATCCACTGTTCGTCCCAGCCGCGGATAAGGCGGCTGCCCCAGGCGTCCTCGACGAAGGACGCGAGCTTCGCCGATGTCGCCTTGAGCGGCCTGCCGAGCGAGTTCCCGTCAAGGTAGGCCGTGAGCTGGCCGTCCGACGGGGCGTAAAAGGCCTCACGCTGCCCGGCGAGGGGATCCGCGGCGTCGAGCTCTGCCGACGTCGGCCGTTGCGTTTGTTGCACGCTGTTCATGTCTCTCCTGAAGAAAGCGATGGGGTTTCTTGGAATTTGATGTTCAGTTGCCGATTTCGGTGCGGACGGCGTAGAGCTCCGGGAAGAAAGTCAGGTCAAGGGCCCGCTTGAGGAAGTCGACGCCGGAGGAGCCTCCCGTGCCCACCTTGAATCCGATGGTCCGCTGCACGGTACGCAGGTGGCGGAAGCGCCACGCGTGGAAGTTGTCCTCGATATCCACAAGGTCTTCGCAGGCCTCGTAAAAGCCCCATGGCGTGGCTTCCGATTCGTAGATCTCCTGGAAGACCGGTACCAGATCCTTCTGGAACGTCCACGGTTCGCTCGTGTCACGTTCAAGGATTTCGGCCGGAACGGCATAACCGGCCCGCGCCAGCACTGCGAGGAAGGCGTCGTAAAGGGTCGGCTCCTCCAAGAGGGTACTGAGCTGGCTGTGCGCCGCCGGATCGCTCTCGAAGACCCGGAGCATGCCGCGGTTCTTGTTGCCCAGCAGGAACTCGACGCCGCGGTACTGGTGGGACTGGAAGCCTGACGAACTGCCCAGGAAGCGCCGGAATTCGGAATACTCGCGGGGAGTGAGCGTGCCCAGGACAGACCACTGCTCGGTCATGGTCCGCTGGATCGCCTTGACGCGTGCGATGCATTTGAGGGCTTTGGCAAGGTTGTCCATATCAAGGAGCCGGCGGGCTTCAAGAAGCTCATGCAGGATTAGCTTGAGCCACAGTTCGCTGGTCTGGTGCTGGATGATGAACAGCATTTCGTCATGGTGTTCCGGGGTGCTCAACGGGTGCTGGGCCGTGAGGAGGCGGTCAAGGTCCAGATACCCGCCATAGGACATGGCCTGGCTGAAGTCGGTGCGGACCGAATCCTCGATGGGCCTGATCCCTCGGGCCCTGATGGTCTCTTCGGAGTGGCCGGTGCGGTTTTCCATGCATTGAGATTATCACTTATGTGACGAACGTCAAGATAGTGAATTTCCGGACGGTCCCGGTGGCGTTCCAAAGCGCTTGCCTTACGCTGGCTTTGTTGGCACATCCGGGAGGGGGCTGCATGACCACCGTGTCGCTGTATCTGGATGTCGACGGCGTGGTGAACCCCTTCGGTCCCCTGGGCTTCACCGATTGGGGTACGGAATGGAAAATCGCCGACGCCGGAATCCTGGACGTCGTCTACGCCTCCGAACTGGTTGACGAACTCAATGACCTGGCCGCCCACCCCGCGGCGAGGTTTGTATGGTTGACCACGTGGCAGCGGCTCGCGCCCGGGTTCCTATGCCCCGCCATCGGTCTCCACGGCGAGCATTGGCCCGTCTTGACCAGCGATGGTTGGGACCAGACTGCCGATTGGTGGAAGCTGGACGTCTTGCAGAAGGACGTCCAGGAGTCCGGAGCCGAACGGATCGTGTGGATGGACGATCAGCTGGACCATGAAGCCGCTGCCCGGTCCTGGGCCGAGTTCCTCGGCAACCGTGTGCTGTGGATCTCACCGGATCCGCGGCGGGGCCTGTCACGCAGCGATATCGCGGCTGTTCGGCAATTCCTTGGATGATTCGATGTTTGGCCATGCCGGCAATGGCACGTAAGATTCTTAAGGTTTCACGCCCGCCATAGTTAATTCCGCCAGTACAGTCAGATGAACGCGTGCTGAACTGTTTTTTGTTGGGCAGGCCCCGGGGAAGTGGAACTGCGCATCATCGACTCTGCAGATTGGGCACCAGGTGGGAATCACCTTCATGGTCGCGCTTGTCATAGCGCTGGCCTTATTTTTTGACTTCACCAACGGCTTCCACGACACTGCGAACGCCATGGCGACTCCGATCGCCACGGGTGCCATCAAACCCAAGACGGCTGTTGCCTTGGCCGCGGTGCTCAACCTCGTGGGCGCGTTCCTCTCGACCGAAGTGGCAAAGACCATTTCGGGCGGCCTGATCCGCGAGGGCACGGACGGTATCCACATCACGCCGGAGATCATCTTCGCCGGGCTGATGGGGGCCGTCCTGTGGAACATGTTCACGTGGCTCAAGGGGCTGCCGTCCAGTTCTTCGCACGCGCTTTTTGGCGGCCTCATCGGCGCTGCGATCGTCGGCATCGGATTCCACGCCGTCAACTTCGACACCGTGCTCCAGAAGGTGATTCTTCCGGCCGTCTTCTCGCCACTGCTCGCCGGTGCCGTGGCCTATCTATGCACAAAGCTGGCCTACCTCCTGACGTCCCGGCATGACCCCGAAACCGGCGACAAGCTGACCCAGAAGCGCGGCGGATTCCGTACCGGCCAGATCTTCACCTCGAGCCTCGTCGCCTTGGCCCACGGTACCAACGACGCGCAAAAGACCATGGGCATCATCACCCTCGTCCTGATCGCCGCCGGAACCCAGCCGGCCGGCAGCGGCCCGCAGCTCTGGGTCATCGGGGCCTGCGCACTC
Source organism: Arthrobacter sp. 01T428 (assembly GCF_056398685.1). Lineage (NCBI taxonomy): Bacteria > Bacillati > Actinomycetota > Actinomycetes > Micrococcales > Micrococcaceae > Arthrobacter > Arthrobacter sp. 01T428. Next base: position 99,733 of record NZ_JBFTPW010000006.1, read on the forward strand.
GCCATCGCCATCGGAACCTATGCGGGTGGCTGGCGCATCATCCGGACCATGGGCTCGGGACTGACCGACGTCAAGCCAGCCCAGGGCTTCTCCGCGGAAGCCAGCACGGCATCAGCCATCCTCGCTTCCTCCCACCTCGGCTTCGCGCTCTCCACCACGCAGGTGGCCTCCGGTTCGGTCATCGGCTCGGGACTCGGACGCAAGGGCACCACGGTGCGCTGGGGAACGGTGGGGCGCATCGCCACCGGCTGGCTCTTCACCCTCCCTGCGGCCGCAATCGTGGGCGCTTTGACGGCGTTCCTCATCGGCACCGGTACCGTCGGCGTGGTCATCGCCGCAGTCGTGGGCACCGCCGTCGTCGTCTACATGTTCATTTACTCGAGGAAATCGCACGTGGGCCACCACAACGCCGTCGAAGTCGAGGAAGCCGGCACCGCAGTCCGCTTCCGCAAGAAGAAGGCTAGAAAACAGAACCTGAGCAAAAGCGCGAGTAAGGACATCCAGGCATGAAGTGGTTTGATCTGGTGGAGGTAGCCGGCGCGACCCTTGTGGCGGCCGTTCTCCTCGTCGTGCTGTATTCGCTCGGTGTCCGCCTCACCGCCATCGCGGGCGACGCCCGGCAGAAATCGCCGGGCATGGTCCGGTCGCTCGCCTACGCTTGTTTTGCGGCCTGCGGAATCGCCGTGCTTTTCGGGATCTACCTGATCGTTCCGTACTTCTCGAAGTAGCTGTGAACGCTGCTGCCTGATGGGTAGGGTGGGGCCATGGCGGATTTCCAGTACTACGTGGCATCCTCGCTTGACGGGTTCATCGCCACGAAAGAAGACGATCTTGGCTGGCTGCTCCAGTTCGAAGAGGCCGAGGGCGTCACCGAAAGCTATGAAGACTTCATGGCGGGCATCGGCTGCATTGTCATGGGCGGCCAAACGTACCGCTGGCTCATGGAACACGAACCGGGCAAGTGGCCCTACCAAGGTGTTCCATGCTGGATCTTCACCCACCGCGAATACGCCGCGCCGCCCGGCGCGGACGTCACATTCGTCCGTGGCGAGGTTGAGGAATTCGCGCCGGACCTGATTGCCGACGCCGGCGACAAGAACGTGTGGCTGGTTGGCGGCGGTAACCTCGTGGCCCAGTTCGCCAAGGCCGGCCTGCTGGACGAGATGATTGTCACCCTGATCCCGGTCGCTTTGGGTTCCGGCAAGCGCTTGTTGCCTGTTGAAAGCCCGACGGCGCCGCTCGAGTTGGTCTCCTCCCGCACCCTGGGTAGCGCGGCAGTAGAGGTGCGCTACAGGTTCCCCGCGCGTGCCGGTTCAGCGGGCCCTGTTCTCCCGGATCATGTTGGTGATCCGGGCAGTTGAGAGTCGCCGGCCGTGATCGTCGGTCATGACAATTTCATGGGTGGCGAGCGTGCCGCCCAAGTGGATGGCCGTGCAAGTGCCGGTGACCAGGCCGCTCGCAATGGAGCGATGGTGGGTTGCGCCCACCTCGATTCCCACCACGTGGCGCCCGGCTCCGGCATGCAGGGCTGCCGCGAAGGAGCCCAGGGTTTCGGCGAGGACCACGTGGGCTCCGCCGTGGAGGATGCCGGCAACCTGGGTATTGCCTTCGACCGGCATGGTGGCAACGGTCCGTTCAGGGCTCAGTTCCAGGAACTTGATGCCCATCTTCGTTACGAGGGAACCCACGCCATAGCGGGAAAGCCAACCATGCAACTCTTGCGGAACGCCGGCCGCATTGAGTTCGTCGGTGAACGGGCCCGGCGTGAAATTGTCCATCATGGCAACTAGGCTGGCACCTGTGAGCGAAACAACCAAACCGGACTCAGTTCCAACGGCAACGTCAACGGCAACCGCAAGCGCAGTGTCAACTGCCACCGCAACGGCACCAGACCCTTCAACAACCACTGCGGGCACGGCGGCCGGTGGCCGGCCGAGGCTCCTGGTCCTCGACGGTCACTCGATGGCGTTCCGGGCGTTCTATGCCCTGCCGGCGGAGAACTTCGCCACATCCTCGGGCCAGCACACCAACGCCGTGCATGGCTTCACCTCGATGTTGATCAACCTCATCAAGGACCAGAAGCCCACCCACGTTGCGGTGGCCTTCGACGTCTCGGACGACACGACGTTCCGCAAGGCGGAGTACAGCGAATACAAAGGTGGCCGCAACGAGACGCCGCAGGAATTCCGCGGGCAGATCGATCTCATCGACCAAGTCATGGAAGCGTGGGGCATCAAGACCATCAAGATGCCCGGGTACGAGGCAGACGACATTCTTGCCACACTCGCGGCCCGGGGAGAGGCCGCAGGTTACGAAGTCCTCCTGGTTTCAGGGGACCGTGACGCTTTCCAGCTCATCACGGACAACGTGTTCGTCCTGTACCCGAAACAGGGTGTTTCCAATATTCCCCGCATGGACGCGGCAGCGATCGAAGAAAAGTACTTCGTTCCCCCGTCCCGCTACTCCGATCTCGCCGCGCTGGTAGGGGAGTCCGCCGACAACCTCGCCGGCGTTCCCGGCGTCGGCCCCAAGACCGCGGCCAAGTGGATCAACCTGTACGGCGGCCTCGAAGGGATTCTGGAGAATCTGGATTCGATCGGCGGCAAAGTCGGTGGAGCCCTCAGGGAAAACATCGACGCCGTCAAGCGGAACCGCCGCCTCAACCAGCTGCTCAAAGACCTTGAGCTCCCTGTGACGCTCGCGGAACTCGAGGAGCCGCGCCCGAACCGCCAGGAGGTCGAGACTCTCTTCGACACCCTTGAATTCAAGACCCTCCGCGCCCGGCTGTTCGCACTCTATGGCGACGACACCGCTGGCGCGCCCCCCGAAACCATCGACGCGCCCGACTACAAGATCCTGGACGACGCCGCCGCCCTGGAGGAGTTCTTCGCCGCCGGTACGGGGAGCCGTGCCGCCGTCGCCGTGCAGTTGGTTCCCGGGCGGATCGGTGACGACGCCTCTGCCCTCGCCATCGTGCGTGCCAACGGGGCGGCCTACATCGAGTTGTCATCCTTGGACGCGGCGGCCGATGCCGTCCTTGCCAAGTGGCTTCAAGACCCCGAAGAAGCCAAGGTCATGCACGAGTTCAAGGACGCGTTGAAGGCCCTGAACCACCGTGGACTCGGCCTGGAAGGCGTGGTGGACGACACTGCCATTTCGGGCTACCTGATCCAGCCGGACCGCCGCAGCTACGAACTCGCCGAGCTCGCCCAGCACCACCTGAGGATCACCGTCGCGGCTGCGGCTGTACAAGCCGGCCAGCTGGAACTCGATCTTGGTGATGGGCCGGACGGGGCCGCCGCCAGCGCGCTCGTCCAGCAGGCCGCCGTCGTGCACACACTGAGCAAGCACTTCGAAAGCGAGCTCGCCGAACGCAAGGCCGAGGCGCTCCTGACCACCTTGGAGCTGCCGGTCGCACGGGTCCTGGCCCAGATGGAACTGTCGGGCATTGCCATCTCCACGGAACGCCTGAACGAACAGCTCGCGGACCTGGCGAAGGTGATCGACAACGCCCAGGAGCAAGCATTTGCCGCGATCGGCCACGAGGTCAATCTTGGCTCGCCCAAGCAGCTCCAGACCGTCCTCTTCGAAGAGCTCGGCCTGCCGAAGACCAAGAAGATCAAGTCCGGCTATACGACGGACGCCGCCTCGCTGAAGGCCCTATTGGAGAAGACCGGCCACGAGTTCCTGGTGCAGCTCATGGCCCACCGGGAATCCTCCAAGCTGGCCCAAATGCTGGAGACCCTCAAGAAATCGGTGGCTGAGGACGGCCGCATCCACACCACGTACGCGCAGAACGTCGCGGCCACGGGGCGTATTTCCTCGAACAACCCCAATCTGCAGAACATCCCGGTGCGCAGCGAGGAAGGCCGGCGGGTCCGCGGAATCTTCGTTGTCAGTGAGGGCTACGAATGCCTGCTGTCTGCCGACTACTCGCAGATTGAAATGCGCATCATGGCCCACCTGTCCGGCGATGAAGGCCTCATCCAGGCGTACAAGGACGGCGAGGACCTGCACCGCTATGTGGGCTCGCACATTTTCAACGTGGCACCGGAAGACGTCACTAGTGCCATGCGCTCCAAGGTCAAGGCCATGTCCTATGGGTTGGCCTACGGACTGACCTCGTTCGGCCTGTCCAAGCAACTGGAAATCTCGGTCGACGAAGCCAGGACCCTCATGAAGGACTACTTCGACCGCTTCGGCGCCGTGCGCGACTATCTGCGCGGCGTGGTGGAGCAGGCCCGGATCGACGGCTACACCGCCACGATCGAAGGCCGCCGTCGCTATCTTCCGGACCTGACCAGCACGGACCGCCAGCACCGCGAGATCGCCGAGCGCATTGCACTGAACTCGCCGATCCAGGGTTCGGCGGCGGACCTCATGAAGCGGGCCATGCTCGGCGTTTCGGCCGAGTTGACCAGCCAGGGGCTGAAGTCCAGGATGCTGCTGCAGGTCCACGACGAACTCGTCCTCGAGGTCGCCCACGGCGAACGCGAAGCCGTCGAAAAGCTCGTCACCGAACAAATGGGGACGGCGGCCCAGCTCACGGTACCGCTCGACGTGCAGGTAGGCGTCGGCTCCAGCTGGTACGACGCCGGGCACTAGCGGGCCCGCCGGCCTCTATAGCCGTTCTGCATGGGGGCACGCCGCCGATATGGTGGCGTGCCCCCATGCTGTCTGGCTAGGCTCGGGAGGTGGCTGATCCCAAGGAAACAAACGAAAAGTACAACGTCAAGCGCTTTCGTTCCGTCGGCAAGGAGAACCCGGACTACGGACAAGCCCGTGATTGGCTCCGCGCCGTCGGCTTCGGATTCCATGACGAGCAGCGTAGCGATGAGCTCATCGACAAGATTCTCGCGATGTACCAAGCGGACAACCGTGAGTTGACCGGTGTTTACGTCAACGAAGAACCTCCGTTGCATGCGCTCAACCCGGGATTTCCGGTGGCGACATTTGGAACGCTGGAAAACAAGCTGAATGTTGGCTTCGGCGAAGAGCTGCGGACGCGCCAGATCACCGCGGTCACCGTGCGCGGAACGCACCGGCGGCATGGGATCCTGCGCGGGATGATGACCGCCGACCTCGCCGATGCCAAGGACGGCGGCTTCGCCATGGCCGCACTGACCGCATCCGAAGCGTCCATTTACGGCCGCTTCGGTTTCGGCGTCGCGACCTTCGAGCGAAGCATCAAGGTGGACACCGGTCCGAAGTTCCGCATCCGTCATGAGCCCGTTGGCCGGGTGGAGATCGCCGATCCACGCGTCCTCCTGGACCTAGCGCCCGAGGTATTCGAACAGGTCCACCACCGTACGCCGGGGTCCATCGTGAGGCAGGACTCCTACCGCCATCACGTGTCCGGGGCGATGACTCGCGACGGCAGCGAAGACAAGGCCATCAAATGTGCGCTCCACTATGCACCGGACGGCATCATCGACGGCTACGTGTCATACAAGTTCGCCGGCTGGGACACCAAGCCGTACACGGTGGAAATCGTGGACCTTGTCGCCGCGACGGACTCCGCGTACCTGGAACTGTGGCAATTCCTGGGCAGCATCGATCTCGTCGAACAGGTCTCCTGGCCCGACGCTCCCGTTGAAGACCCCCTCGTATGGGCGCTCGAGGACGGACGCTGCATTGCGTCTTCCGACTACCGCGACATGTTGTGGTTGCGCGTCCTGGACGTCCCTGCAGCCTTGTCAGCCCGCCGCTACGGCGCCGATGGACGGTTGGTCCTGCAGATCCGGGATGCGCTCGGTTTTGCCGACGGTACCTGGGAATTGACGTCCGACGGCGGCGTTGTCACCGTCAATGCGGCGGATGGCGGGAGCCCTGACCTGAGCATGGACGTCACCGATTTGGGGTCTGTCTATTTGGGTGCCGTCAATCCTGTAACCTTGGCTTCGGCTGGCCGGATCCGCGAGCACACGGCAGGAGCAGCATTGGCTGCCCGGCACATGTTCGCCGTCGAACGTCCAGCCCATTGCCTGACGCACTTCTAGGCGCATCTCCACCCACACACTCGATCTACAACAGAAGAGGATTCCATGGGGGAATTCCAGCCGGGGGGCCACTCCTCCGGCCCATCAGGGCTGCCGGGCCGGCGGTCCTTGCTGGCGGCTGCCGCCGGACTCGCGATGACCGGCCTGGCGGCCTGCGCCCAACAACCGGCAGCCGCCCCCGCGCCACGCCCCGCAACGGTTTCAACGCCGGTCGTGGACGAGGCCGGCCAGAATCCGGTGGTGCCCGAAACGCGGCCGGTGCCGCCGTCGAGGTCCCAGGTTGTAGCTGAATTTTCCGCGCGCAAGCCCGTCGAATGGGGTCTTGGGGTCCCCGGCGTGGTCTCGAAAACGGCGTCGACGCATGCGGTCCTCACGTTCGATGCTTGCGGTGGCCCCCAAGGCTCGGACTGCGATCAACGATTGCTCAAGACCCTCCGCAAGCTCAACGTTCCCGCCACCTTGTTCGTCAATGGCCGGTGGATCAAGGCCAATCCCGGGCTGGCGGCCGAGCTCGCGGCCGATCCTTTGTTCGAGCTCGGCAACCACGGCTTCCGGCACCAGCCCCTATCGGTCAACGGACGCTCGGCGTACGGAATCCCGGGCACCGCCAATGCGGGTGAAGTGTATGACGAAATCATGGGCAACCAAGAGGTCATGGAGCGGCTTTCCGGCAAAGCCCCACGCTTCTTCCGGGCCGGAACCGCCTACTACGACGACGTCGCGGCGGCGATCACCAATGCCCTCGGACTGGTACCCGTGAGCTTCACGGTGAACGGCGACGGCGGCGCGACCTTCCCGGCACCGACGGTCGCGGGCGAAGTGGGGAAAATTGCCGCAGGTCACGGCGCCGGCCAGATTGTGATCTCGCATTTCAACCAGCCCGCCGGCGGTACCGCGGAGGGCTATGCCCGCGCCCTTCCGGGCCTGCTGGACCGTGGCGTGACGTTCGCGCGGCTTGGTGACACGCTGCCGCTTTGACCCTCCTTGAGGCAAACGACTAGAATGAACGGGCGCATACTACGTGCGCGCAAATTTACAATCCACAATTCAGGATGACCCGGCGTTTTGCCGTGTCCTGCGGACCGGCAACGGGAAGCGGGCGGTTTGCCTGACCGATACTCTATCCACAACGGAGCCCCTACTACATGACCATCACCTCCACCGAGAAGCCCGGTACCCCCGTAGTCGCGATCAACGACATCGGTACCGCTGAGGACTTCCTCGCAGCTGTCGACGCCACCATCAAGTACTTCAACGACGGAGACCTCGTCGAAGGTATCGTCGTCAAGGTTGACCGCGACGAAGTTCTGCTCGACATCGGTTACAAGACCGAAGGTGTCATCCCTTCCCGCGAGCTTTCCATCAAGCACGACGTTGACCCCGGGGACGTCGTCTCCGTTGGCGATCAGGTCGAAGCCCTGGTGCTCACCAAGGAAGACAAAGAAGGCCGACTGATCCTCTCCAAGAAGCGTGCTCAGTACGAGCGTGCCTGGGGCGACATCGAGAAGGTCAAGGAAGAAGACGGTGTTGTCACCGGTACCGTCATCGAGGTTGTCAAGGGTGGTCTTATCCTCGACATCGGCCTGCGCGGCTTCCTGCCCGCATCCCTCGTCGAGATGCGCCGCGTCCGCGACCTTGCTCCGTACATCGGTCAGCAGATCGAAGCCAAGATCATCGAGCTGGACAAGAACCGCAACAACGTTGTTCTTTCCCGCCGTGCATGGCTCGAGCAGACCCAGTCCGAGGTTCGCTCCACGTTCCTCAACAAGCTGGAAAAGGGCCAGGTTCGTCCCGGCGTCGTTTCCTCCATCGTCAACTTCGGTGCATTCGTGGACCTTGGCGGCGTAGACGGCCTCGTTCACGTTTCCGAGCTGTCCTGGAAGCACATCGACCACCCGTCCGAGGTTGTGGAGGTTGGCCAGGAAGTCACCGTCGAGGTTCTCGAAGTGGATCTGGACCGCGAGCGCGTGTCCCTGTCCCTCAAGGCCACGCAGGAAGACCCGTGGCAGACCTTCGCCCGCACCCACGCCCTCGGCCAGGTTGTTCCGGGTAAGGTCACCAAGCTGGTTCCGTTCGGTGCGTTCGTCCGCGTCGAAGACGGCATCGAAGGCCTCGTTCACATCTCCGAACTGGCTGTCCGCCACGTTGAGCTTGCTGAGCAGGTCGTCTCCGTTGGCGACGAGCTCTTCGTCAAGGTCATCGACATCGACCTCGAGCGCCGCCGCATCTCGCTCTCCCTCAAGCAGGCTAACGAGGGCGTTGACGCTGAGAGCACCGAGTTCGACCCGGCTCTGTACGGCATGGCCGCCGAGTACGACGAAGAGGGCAACTACAAGTACCCCGAGGGCTTCGACCCCGAGTCGAACGAATGGCTCGAGGGCTACGAGACGCAGCGCGCCGCTTGGGAGCAGCAGTACGCTGACGCCCAGGCACGTTGGGAGGCTCACAAGAAGCAGGTTTCCCAGCACGCTGCTGACGACGCCGCTGCTGCCGCTTCCGGCGAGAGCGACTCCGGCACCACCAGCTACTCCTCCGAGCCGGCTGCCACCGAGTCCAACGCGGGCACCCTGGCATCCGACGAGGCACTCGCCGCTCTGCGCGAGAAGCTGACCGGCAACTAATTGCCACTGGCCCGGGTTTCCGGGCCGGATCAAAACGGCTCCTGCGATTCATTCACGAATCGCAGGAGCCGTTTTGTTTAACCCCCTTGCACTGGTTGCCTGCTTGCCTGTGCCTCTCACCCGCGTCCCTCTTGCCCGGCTCCCCACGGGACAGGGGAGGGCATGTCCCTAGCGCGAGTGCTCAGGCCTGGACGTCGACCCATTCCGTTCCCCGCAACTGGAGGCCCGAGGCGCCGCCGGTCAGGGATGCCAGCCGCTCACCGGCGTCCGCGATTGCGCCAGGATCATCGGGTAGCGCCACGCGCAGGATTGTCTCCGAGGGCTCGTAGCTAGTTTCGGCCATGACGTAGCCCGCGGAGCGCAGATCGTTTTCCAGCCTCCCGGCCGCTTGGTGGGGCACGGGGATGTCGCACATCCGCAGGCGGCGGCGCTGGACCAGGGGAGCGGAGTCCAGCGCGGCCGAGATCGATTCGGAGTACGCACGGACCAGTCCGCCCGCGCCCAGGAGGATCCCACCGAAATAGCGCACGACGACGGCGCTCACGTCGCTGAGGTCAGCCACCCCAGGCAAGGTCTCGCGTTTGATGAGCGCCTCAAGCATGGGGATGCCAGCTGTTCCGGAGGGTTCGCCGTCGTCGTTGGACCGCTGGATGACGCGGTCCGGACCGAGGACGAATGCCGAGCAGTGGTGCCGGGCGTCATGGAATTCCTTGCGCAATTCCGCCACCAGGGCGCGGGCGGCGTCCTCGTCGGAAGCGCGGCGCAGCACCGTGATGAAGCGCGAACGTTTGATCTCGAGTTCGTGGCGGAAATCGTCTCCCGGCGCCAATGTTGTGTACGCGGTCGCCCGGCTTTCTTCCTGTTCTGCCACCGACCCAGTCTAGTGTGGAGGGGTGCTGAAGATTGGACTTACCGGCGGGATCGCCTCCGGCAAATCGCTCGTGTCCGCCCGGCTGAGGGAGTTGGGCGCTGTCTTGATCGACGCCGACGCGCTGGCCCGCGAGGTCGTGGAGCCGGGCACTCCGGGCTTGGCGGACGTCGTGGCCGAGTTCGGTAAAGACATCGTCGACGCCGAGGGGCGCCTTGACCGGGCACGCCTCGGCGCGATCGTCTTCGCCGAGCTGGATCGCCGCGAAGCGCTCAACGCGATCATCCATCCCCGGGTCAGGGAGAAGGCTGCGGCGATGCTCGCGACCGCGAAACCCGGCGACATCGTCGTCCAGGATATTCCACTCCTGGTCGAAACCGGGCAGGGCAGCAGCTTCCACCTGGTGCTCGTCGTCGATGCGCCGGACGAGGAACGGATCCGGCGCATGACGGAGATCCGAGGCATGACAGCGGAGGACGCGGTGTCCCGGATGGCCGCGCAAGCCAGCCGGGAGGAACGGCTGGCCGCGGCCGACATCGTGTTGGAAAACTCCGGAACCGTGGAGGAAGTCACCGAGCTGGTGGAAACCCTCTGGGAAGAACGATTGGTGCCGTTTGCCCGCAACCTCGCGGCGGGCCGTCCGGCCCCACGAGCCGGCGGACCTGTATTGCGGCCGCCAAACCCCGACTGGCCGGCCCAGGCCGGGCGGCTGCTTGCCCGGATCCGGCGGGCATCCCCGGAGGTGTTGGGCGCAGACCACATCGGTTCGACGTCGGTACCCGGCCTTCTTGCAAAAGACATCATCGACCTGCAGGTCAATGTGTCCTCGCTTGAGGCCGCAGACCGGATAGCGGGGGTCTTGGGTGAGGCAGGATTCCCGTTGCGGGAGGCCTCTGCCCGTGACACACCCAAGCCACCGGACTTGGATCCATCGGCTTGGCAAAAGCGCTTCCATGCCAACGCGGACCCCGGGCGGGCAGCCAATGTCCATGTCCGGGTGCTTGGAAGCCCGGGCTGGCGTTATGCGTTGTTGTTCCGGGATTGGCTCCGCGCCAACCCCGAGGCCGTGGCAATGTATGCGGCCCTGAAGCAAGAGCTTGCCGCGCAGTACGCCGGTGACGGCCGGACCCTGGCGTATGCGGAAGCCAAGGAGCCCTGGTTCACCGAGGTCGCGTGGCCGCTCATGGATGCCTGGGCCAGCAGCAGCGGTTGGCAGCCGCCGTCGTACTCCATGGCGCAAGGCTAGGCATGGCCCCGAAACGGAGAATCACGCCGCACCTTGAGGGACAGCGGCTCGGCGCCGTTCGTGCGTTGGCGTGGGGCGGCGTCGTCCTCATTGCCGGGGCCGCGCTGCTGTGGTTCCTTGCCGGCGGCCGCGAGGAGTTCGTCGCTGGAACGCAGCCGGCGACGTGGCGCGTCCTCGTGCCGGGCACAGCTTTCTGGTTGGCATGGACCGCCTGGCTTGGGGCAGGAGTGTGGTTCGCCGTCAAGATGTTCCGTTCCATCATGGGGCGACTCGACGACGGTTGGACCAGGCCAGGCGGAGGTGACGGTTCCACCGGATAACGCGGACAGTAACTGTCCGCGGGCGGGGGTACATTGGATTCATGAGTCTTGCCCAGGAGATCAACCGTGTGGTCGCGCCTTTTGAGGTCATCAGCGAATTCAAGCCGGCAGGTGACCAGCCGGCCGCAATCGCCGAGCTGACCGAAAGGATCAACAACGGCGAGAAAGACGTCGTCCTGCTCGGCGCCACCGGTACGGGCAAGAGTGCCACCACCGCCTGGTTGATCGAACAAGTGCAGCGGCCCACCTTGGTGATGGTCCAAAACAAGACCTTGGCCGCGCAGCTCGCCAACGAGTTCCGGGAGCTGCTGCCCAACAACGCGGTGGAGTACTTCGTTTCCTATTACGATTACTACCAGCCTGAAGCCTACGTCCCCCAGACGGATACCTTCATCGAGAAGGACTCCTCCGTGAATGAGGAGGTGGAGCGGCTGCGGCACTCGGCCACCAACGCGCTGCTGACCCGCAGGGATGTCATCGTTGTGGCTACCGTGTCGTGCATCTACGGCCTGGGCACCCCGGAAGAATACATCGCCGGGATGGTCACGCTCACCAAGGGCGCCGAAATGAACCGGGACGATCTCCTGCGCAAGTTTGTCGGCATGCAGTACACCCGCAACGACATGGACTTCCACCGCGGCACGTTCCGGGTCCGCGGAGATACCGTGGAGATCATCCCCATGTACGAAGAGCTGGCCCTGCGCATCGAGTTCTTCGGCGACGAGATCGAGAACATCTATACTCTGCATCCGGTAACGGGCGACGTCATCCGCGAGGAAACCGAGATGTACATCTTCCCGGCCTCGCACTATGTCGCCGGTCCGGAACGCATGTCCCGCGCCATTACCGCCATCGAGAACGAGCTCGGGGAGCGGCTCAAGGTCCTCGAAGGCCAGAACAAGCTGGTGGAGGCCCAGAGGCTGCGCATGCGCACCACCTACGATCTCGAGATGATGCAACAAATGGGTTTCTGCAACGGCATCGAGAACTACTCACGCCACATCGATGGCCGCGGCTCCGGCACGGCCCCGCACTGCCTCATCGACTACTTCCCGGACGACTTCCTGCTGGTCATTGACGAATCCCATGTCACGGTTCCACAGATCGGCGCCATGTACGAGGGCGACATGTCGCGCAAGCGCACACTCGTGGACCACGGTTTCCGGCTTCCTTCGGCCATGGACAACAGGCCGCTCAAATGGGATGAATTCCTGGAACGGGTGGGCCAGACCGTCTATCTTTCCGCGACCCCCGGCAAGTACGAGCTGGGCAAGGCCGACGGGTTCGTCCAACAGATTATCCGCCCTACCGGACTGATCGATCCCGAAGTCATCGTGAAGCCGACCAAAGGCCAGATCGACGACCTCCTTGGCGAAATCAGGACGCGCGTGGAGCGCGACGAACGCGTCCTGGTCACCACCTTGACCAAGCGCATGGCCGAGGACCTGACCGACTACCTGCTGGGCCATGGGGTCAAGGTCCAATACCTGCACTCCGACGTCGATACCCTCCGTCGCGTGGAACTGCTCCGGGAGCTCCGCATGGGCAGCTTCGACGTCCTGGTGGGCATCAACCTGCTCCGAGAGGGCCTCGACCTGCCCGAAGTGTCACTTGTCAGCATCCTCGACGCCGACAAGGAAGGATTCCTCCGCTCGGCCACCTCCCTCATCCAGACCATCGGGCGCGCCGCCCGAAACGTCTCGGGCCAGGTCCACATGTACGCCGATCGGATCACGGACTCGATGGCGAAGGCCATTGAGGAAACCAACCGCCGCCGGGAAATCCAGGTCAAGTACAACACGGACAACGGGGTCGATCCACAGCCGTTGCGCAAGAAGATCGCAGATATCACCGATCAGCTTGCCCGCGAAGACGCCGACACCCGCGAGTTGTTGGCCGCAGCCGGAAAGGGCGGCCGGACCGGTAAGGGCAAGGGCGCTTCGAAGGTCCGGCAAGATGGCCTGGCCGCGGCGCCGGCCGAAGACCTCGTGGGCCTGATCGAACAGCTGACCGAGCAGATGCACGCGGCTGCCGCTGAGCTCCAATTCGAGATCGCTGCGAGGATCCGTGACGAGGTGGGCGACCTCAAGCGCGAACTCCGCCAAATGCAGTCCGCCGGGCACGCTTAGGGTAAAGTTGGGGCTACGTAGGGGAGTATCCCAAGCGCTACGTCCGTCAACACGCAAGGCACAGACGCCTCGCCGGGCCTAGCGGATCGCCGTTTGAGCGTTGTTGCCTTCGGGCATGGAGACGCAGGCAGGTCGGAGAGACTTACGCCGTTTTGGCGTACCTGCGAAAGGCATTTTAGATGCAACTCCCCGCCTGGTTTGAGATCGGCTCCTTCGTCGTTCTCGGAATCATCCTCCTTGTCGACCTTCTCCTGGTGGTCAAGCGTCCGCACGAACCCTCCATGAAGGAAGCAGGCCTCTGGGTCGCTTTCTACGTCACCCTCGCCTTGGTGTTCGCCGGAGCGATGTTCGCCTTTGCCGGCCCGGAGCATGGCAGCCAGTTCATCGCCGGTTGGGTGACCGAATACAGCCTGAGTATCGACAACCTCTTTGTCTTCATCATCATCATGGCGCGGTTCTCGGTGCCCCGTAAGTACCAGCAGGAAGTGCTCATGGTGGGCATCATCATCGCCCTCGTCCTGCGCGGTATCTTCATTGCCCTGGGTGCCGTGGTGATTGAGCAGTTCAGTTGGGTCTTCTACATCTTCGGCGCGTTCCTGCTCTGGACCGCGTGGAAGCAAGCCACGGACAACGGCGAAGACGAGGAAGACGGTGCCGAAAACCCGCTGATCGCCCGTATCCGCAAAGTTGTCCCGATGTCGGAGAAGTTCGACGGCGGCAAGCTTCGGACAACGGTCAACGGCAAGAAACTGTTCACTCCCATGCTGATCGTCTTCGTGACCATCGGCATGACGGACCTCCTGTTCGCCGTGGACTCCATTCCGGCCATCTTCGGACTGACGCAGAGCGCCTTCATCGTCTTCACCGCCAACATCTTCGCCCTCATGGGCCTGCGCCAGCTGTACTTCCTGCTTGGCGGACTCATGAGCCGGCTGATCTACCTCAAGCACGCATTGTCGATCATCCTCGCCTTCATCGGCGTCAAGCTGGTCCTGCACGCCATGCACGTCAACGAACTGCCCTTCATCAACGGCGGCCACCACATCGAATGGGCTCCGGAGATCCCGACCTATGTGTCCCTCGCGGTCATCCTCGGCACCATCGTCGTGGCGGTTGTCGCGAGCCTCCTGACCCCGGCGGGCAGCAAGTCCAAGCTGGATGCCCGGCTCGAAGAAGATTCCCGCAAGAGCATGAACAAAGTCAGCGGCAACTAACACGGGTCAACTGCGGAACGTTTCGGAGCCCCGGCCCTTACTGTGGCCGGGGCTCAGCGTTTGGCGGAGATATGCTCTTGGCATGGCGTTGACCTCTCCGATGACCCTCGATCCGGCAGCAGTACAGCGACGCACAGTCCGATTGCTGAGCACCGCACAACTGCTGAGCGGTGTGGGCAACGGCGCCACCCTGTCCATCGGATCGTTGCTTGCCGTCCAGCTCAGTGGATCGAGCGCCTGGGCGGGATCGGTCACCACTATCCTCACGCTCGCCGGTGCCGTCACTGCTTTGCCCCTGGCCGGTCTTGCCGAGCGCAGGGGGCGCCGTGCCGGACTCGTCACCGGTCTCCTGGCCGCGATGCTTGGGGCAATCTTCATGATTGTCGCGGCGGCTACGGGGGCTTTCGCGGTGCTCCTCCTTGGTGCAGCCCTGCTGGGTCTCGGCACGGCATCGAACCTCCAGGCGCGATTCGCCGCCGTCGATCTCGCCGCACCGGAGCACCGCGGACGATCGCTTGCAACCGTTGTCTGGGCAATCACCATCGGCGCCGTGGCCGGTCCGAACCTCATCCAACCTGGCGCTGCGGTGGGCGAAGCTCTGGGCCTGCCCGCAATCTCCGGGCCATTCGTCTTCTCCGTTGCCGGCCTCCTTCTGGCCGCGGTGATACTGATGGGCGCACTGCGCCCCGACCCGCTGTTGCTGGCTAGGCGCCTGGCCGAGGGGACGCACGACGACGGCGGAAGCGCTGGCGACCGTGCCGAAGCAGGAGGGCCCCGACGTCGTTCATTGACTGCCGGATTCCAGGCCGTGCGGGCGTCTCCGCGCGCCAAACTGGCCCTGACTGCGGTGGTTGCGGCGCATGGAATCATGGTGGCGGTCATGTCGATGACGCCGTTGCACCTGCAGGAGCTCGTCTCTACCGCGCCGGTTGGGGGCCATGTGGGTCACGAGGGCGGCCATGCCATGGGTACCGACGCCCTGGTGATCATTGGATTTACGATTTCCCTCCACATCGCCGGCATGTTCGCTTTGTCGCCGCTGATGGGGTGGCTGACGGACAGGGCGGGCCGGATCCAGACGATCGTGCTGGGCTTCGTGCTGCTGGCGGTGGCTGTCGCCGTGGCCGGCTTCGGGCAGCAGGACCCGGCCCTGGTCACGGTGGGGCTCGTCGTGCTCGGCCTAGGGTGGTCGGCCGCGACGATTTCAGGATCCACCCTGTTGGCCGAGAGCGTCGAGCGGCAGCAACGCGTCATGGTCCAGGGAGTCTCAGACACACTCATGGGGGCTGCCGGTGCCTTGGGCGGAGGCTTCTCCGGGCTCGTGCTGGGCTGGGTGGGCTACGAGGGTCTGAACATGGCTTCCGGTGCCGTGGCCGTCGTCGTGCTGGCCGTCGTCGCGGCTTCGGTGAAGCGTCCGGCAGTACGGCCGGCGGCCTGAGCTGAACAGCAGAACCTCAGTTCTTGCCGCGCACCATCCCCAGGAGCCGGTTGAAGATTCCTTCCCCGTCTTCGCCGATTCCATCGTGATGGAAATCCCCTGTGGTCCAGGCCTGCAGTCCGCGGACGGCGGCCGCGGTTTCCATGGATAGCTGGAAGTCCACATAGATGTCGTCGCGGTAGACAGCTGCCGCGACCGGCACAGTATTCGCCTTCAGCCGGGACACATCGTAGAGCGGTTTCCAGTCTTGTTTGTTGGCCAACAGCGCAGCCACTTCCTGCAGGGGCACAAGCGCTGGATCCTGTTCGAAGTACCAGGGGTAGACCATTTCGCCCGTCAGGAGCGGCTCCGCGGCGTCGGGATGGAACTCGGGGAACTCCCCGCTCACCCGCCACGCCGCCCAGCCGGTCGCCTGCCCCTGTCCGTAGATGGACTCGTGCAAGACCGCGTACAGGGGATTCGATGCCCGGGAAACGAGGCCGTAGACCTGTTCCAGAAAGGCGTCGGAGAGGCGTTCGCCCGCCGGAGACGGCACGAAGGCGTCCTCCAGGAGGGTGTGCAGGGCATCCACGCGGGCGTTCCCGCCCAGGAACGATCCCACCATTTGGAAGCGTTCCGTTGTGAGGCGTTCTCCGCTGGGCAGCCGCTCGTCCGTCGATTCCAGATGCCGCGCGATCCGGGTGACCCGCTTGCGGTCCTCCGGGTACCACCCGAAGTATTCCGCGTTGCGTTCCGCGACCCGTTGGAAAGTCGCCTTGTAGACGCGTTCGGCCGGACCTTCCAGCGGCGCCAGACCTCCCGTGATGAGCACTTCGCTCAAACCTTCCGGCGCGAAGGACAAGTAGGTCAGCGCGCAGAAACCGCCGAAGCTCTGGCCCAGGACGGTCCAGGGTTCCGAACCGAGGGTCTTGCGGATGAGTTCGGCGTCGGCCACGATCGAATCCGCCCGGAAATGCGTGAGGTAGTCTGCCTGTGCGGCGGCATCGCCCCGGAGCGGCAAGGTATTTCGGTCCGCCGGCGTGGACAGGCCCGTGCCGCGTTGATCCAGCATCAGGATGCGGAAACTCCTCGCGGCAGCCTTCATCCAGCCGGTCAGGGAGGTGGTCCGGGTTCCGCGTCCGCCGGGCCCGCCCTGGAGGTAGAGCAACCACGGTAGCTGGGCTGTGTCCTCCTCCGAGTGCTCGGCGGAGACGAACTCCCGTGCGAAGACTGTGATCGTTTCCGCGGTGCTGTCGGCTTCCACACCTGCGGACGCCCAATGGTCGAGGGGGACCGCGAAGAAGTGTTCGGTGGTGCGGACGCCCCGGAATTCGTGACGTGCCCGGATGGTGTGCGCCACGCCTTCAACCACGCGCTCAGCCACGAGCCATGACCTTGTCGCTGCCGAAGGCACCCAGCGCTTCGCCGGTCAGCCGGAAGGTCGACCAGCCGTCCATGGGCACCGCTCCGAGGCCGCGGTAGAAGTTGATGGACGGTTCGTTCCAGTCCAGGACACTCCATTCCACCCGTGCATAACCGCGTTCGACGGCGGTGGCGGCCAGGTGCTGCAGGAGCGCCTTCCCGTGGCCTTCGCCCCGGGCATCGGGCGTGACGTAGAGGTCCTCGAGATAGATGCCGTGGACGCCTTCCCACGTGGAGTAGTTCAGGAACCACAAAGCGAATCCCTGGACGTCTCCTGCCGCGTTTTCCGCCATGTGCGCGTACACCCGTGGATTCTCGCCGAACAAGGCCTCGGTGAGCATTTCCGGCGTGTTCTTCACGGCGTCGGGCTCTTTTTCATAGACGGCAAGCTCATGGATCATCTGCAGGATCGCGGGGACGTCGGACACTGTGGCTGGGCGGACAACACTCATGATTCGAGCTTACTAGGCGCCTACAGGCGGTTGACCGAGGTCACCCTGACCACGGCGGTGCCGCTCTCGTCCGAGGCTGCCAGGTCCACTTCGGCGGAAACGCCCCAGTCATGGTTGCGGGCCGGGTCATCGAAAATCTGCCGCACCCGCCAGATGCCTGGTTCCTCCGTGATCATGAGGAGTCCCGGGCCGCGGGCATCGGGGCCGGTTCCGATGTCGTCGTGCTCGTCGAAGTAGTCGTCCAAAGCGTCTTCCCAGCGCTCCGCATCCCAGCCGCTGCCGGCGTCGAGCTCGCCCAAGGCAGCCGCATCCTCGTCCGCGAACAACTCAACGCGCCGGAACATTTCGTTGCGGACCATGACCCGGAAGGCGCGGATGTTTGACGTGAGCGACGGCGGCGGGGGAGGTGGAGCGTCGTGCGGCGTCGGAGCCACCCCGGAGGTGAGCTCTTCCCACTCGTCGAGCAGGCTGGAGTCGACTTGGCGGACCAGTTCACCCAGCCAGGCGATGAGGTCCTCGAGGTCTTCGCGGAGCACGTCCTGCGGGACCGTCTGGCGCAGGGCCTTGAAGCCGTCGGCCAAATACCGCAGCACGATTCCCTCGGAGCGGGCCAGCCCATAGAACTGCACGAACTCACCGAAATTCATGGCGCGCTCATACATGTCGCGGACCACCGACTTCGGAGCCAGCTCAAAGTCGCCCACCCAGGGTGCGGCCTTGCGGTACACCTCGAACGCTTCGCCCAGGATCTCCGCGAGGGGCTGCGGGTAGCTGACCTCTTCAAGCATCGCCATGCGCTGGTCGTAATCGATGCCGTCGGCCTTCATCGCGGCGACGGCCTCGCCGCGTGCCTTCTTCTGCTGCGCAGAGAGGATCTGCCGGGGCTTCTCGAGGGTCGCTTCGATCACGGACACGACGTCCAAGGCGTACGACGGCGACTCCGGATCGAGGAGCTCGAGCGCGGCAAGCGCAAACGGTGAAAGCGGCTGGTTCAGGGCAAAGTTGGCTTGCAGGTGAACGGTCAGCCGGACGGATCGTCCTTCTTTCTCCTGCTCGGCCGGGGGAATGCGTTCAACCACTCCGGCTGCCAACAGCTCGCGGTAGATGCTCAGGGCCTTCTTCATGAGCTGCAGTTGGGCGGGCCGTGCCTCGTGGTTCTCAGTGAGGAGACGGCGGGCAGCGGCGAATGGGTCGCCGGGGCGCTCCATCAGGTTGAGCAGCATCGCATGCGTCACGGTGAAACTCGAGGTCAACGGGTCCGGCACGGACTCCACCAAACGGGTGAAGGTGGGCTGGCCCCAGGAGACGAAGCCTTCCGGCGGTTTCTTCCGCACCACTTGCCGCAGTTTCTTCTGGTCGTCGCCGAACTTCGCGGTGGCTTTCGCCATAGCCTTCGCGTTTTCCACCACGTGTTCGGGAGCCTGCACCACAACCGTTCCGGCCGTGTCGTAGCCCGCCCGGCCGGCGCGGCCCGCGATCTGGTGGAACTCCCGGGAGTTCAACAGGCGGGTGCGGACGCCGTCGTACTTGCTGAGCGCCGTCAGGAGGACAGTGCGGATGGGAACGTTGATCCCGACCCCGAGCGTGTCGGTGCCGCAGATGACCTTCAGGAGTCCTGCTTGTGCCAGCTGCTCAACGAGGCGGCGGTACTTGGGCAGCATGCCGGCGTGATGGACGCCGATGCCATGGCGGACCAGCCGGTTCAGGGTCTTGCCGAAGCCGGCGGCGAACCGGAAACCCGCGATCAGCTCGGCAATCTTGTCCTTCTCCTCGCGGGAGCACATGTTGACGCTCATGAGGTTCTGGGCCCGCTCGATGGCCTCCACCTGGCTGAAATGCACCACGTACACCGGAACCTGCTTGGTGCTGAGCAGTTCTTCGAGGGTTTCGTGGACCGGTGTTTCCTGGAAGTAATAGTGCAGCGGGATGGGCCGTTCGGCCGAACTCACGGTGGTAGTGGACCGTCCGGTGAGTTCGCTCAGGCCGGCTTCGAAGCGGCTGACGTCTCCCAGGGTGGCCGACATCAGCAGGAACTGGGCCTGGGGGAGCTCCAGGAGCGGCACCTGCCACGCCCAACCGCGCTGGGGATCGGAGTAGAAGTGGAATTCGTCCATGATGACTGTGCCGAGCTCGGCTTCCTTGCCTTCGCGCAAAGCGATGTTGGCGAGGATTTCGGCGGTGCAGCAGATGATCGGCGCATCCTGGTTGACTCCCGAATCTCCAGTGATCATGCCGACGTTCTCGGCTCCGAAAATGTCGCAAAGCGCGAAGAACTTTTCCGAGACCAAGGCCTTGATGGGGGCGGTGTAGTAGCTGCGCAAGCCGCGGGACATCGCCTCGAAGTGCGCGGCGATCGCCACGAGGGATTTTCCGGAACCGGTGGGGGTTGCCAGGATGACATTGGCGCCCGACGCGAGTTCCATGATGGCCTCGTCCTGGGCGGGGTAGAGCTGAAGTCCGCGGCTCTCCGTCCAGGCGACGAAGCGTGTGTAGATTTCGTCCGGGTCAACGCGTCCGCCGTCGGGGAGCTGCTCAAGAAGTTTCATTGCCTTCCAGCTTAGTGTGGGTGGAGCAGACCACGGGGACCGACCATGGAGGATGCAGTGAAGTGGGATCCAGCCAAGTACATCGAGTTCGGCAATCACCGCGACCGGCCGTTTTTTGACCTGACGTCGAGGATTCTGGCGGAGGACCCCCGGCACGTCGTGGATCTGGGCTGCGGTCCGGGGAACTTGACGGCGACCCTCGCGACGCGATGGCAGGGCGCCGCCGTCGTCGGGCTGGACTCCTCAGCCGAAATGCTGGCAAAAGCCCAAGTCCTCGCTGCCGCGCAACCGGGTCTTTCGTTCGTGCAGGCAGACATTGCCGGATGGGCACCGGAAGCGGACACCGACGTCGTGGTCAGCAACGCGGCGCTGCAATGGGTGCCGGGCCACTTGACGATGCTCTCCGCGTGGTTGGAAGCGCTGAGACCTGGTGCGTGGTTTGCGCTCCAGGTCCCCGGAAACTTCGGTGCGCCGTCCCACGTGCTCATGCGCGAACTGGCCGCTTCGCCGGAATGGTCCGGAAGGCTGTCCGGCGTGCTCCGCCATGACGACGCCGTGGGTGAACCGGCCGACTACCTGCGGATCATGCTCGACGCCGGATGCGACGCCGACGCTTGGGAAACCACCTACCAGCAACTCCTGCCGGGAGCCGATCCGGTACTGGAGTGGGTGCGCGGGACCGGCCTGCGTCCAGTGCTCGCAGGGCTTCCCGAAGACGAAGCACGCGAGTTCGAAAACCACTACGCAGCCGCGCTCCGCGAGGCCTATCCGCGGGGCCGGCACGGAACAGTGTTTGCCTTCCGCAGGGTTTTTGCGGTGGCACAAAAACGAGGCTGAGCGGGCCCGCGTCCAAAGCACGCCGGAAGTGCCGCGTTTACAAGGTTTCGCACTGTGTTCTGAACTACAATGGCAACGCGATCTCGGGGTGGCATCGTGTGGAATCCGCTGCTCCGGAGGCCAACGATTGGAGGCAGTGTGCTGGCATCCTTGCTGTTGCAGCGCCTCGCCCCCTACAAGCCCCACGTGCTGGCCATCGTTCTCCTGCAGCTCGTCCAGACCGGCGCCACACTCCTCCTGCCCACCTTCAACGCGAAGATCGTCGACGACGGCCTGGTCGCCGGGAACAGCGAGGTAATCCTGCGCCTGGGTACCTGGATGCTGGTCCTCACGGTGATCCAGGTGCTCGCCGCGGTGCTCGCCGGCTACCTCGGAGCGATTGTCGCCATGAAGGTCGGCCGCGGGCTGCGGCAGGAACTCTTCGACAAGATTCATTCCCTGCCCGACCAGGACGTCGCAGCCTTCGGACCGGCCAGCCTCGTGGTCAGGACGACGAATGATGTCCTGCAGCTGCAGAACATCACGGTCCTGGTTTTCGGCATGCTGGTGGCGGCGCCCGTCATGGGCATCGGAGGCGTGATCCTGGCGGTCGAACAGGACGTTGCCCTGTCTTGGATCGTTTTCGCCATCGTTCCCGTGTTGCTCGCCATCATGCTGTTGATTGTCCGCAAGCTCGTCCCGCTGTACCGCGAGGGCCAAGGCTTGGTGGACCGGATCAATAGCGTCCTCCGGGAACAGATCCTGGGGACCGCGGTCATTCGTGCGTTCGTCCGCCAGCCGTTCGAGATGAAACGGTTCGAGGCCGCCAACGACGCACTGACAAGGAACAATCTCCGTTCGGCCAGGATTGTCGCGGCCATGCTTCCCCTCGTCATGACCGTGGTCAATCTTTCATCCGCGGGTGTGGTCTGGCTAGGCGGGCACCGCATCATCGCGGGAGACATGGAGCTGGGTGCGCTCACGGCGTTCATCGCCTACATCATGCAGATCCTCCTCGCGATCATGATGGCAATGTACGTGTTGAGCACGGCCCCCCGGGCGGCTGTCAGCGCTGAACGCGTCACCGAAGTGCTCAACACGGAATCAGAAATCACGCAGCCGGGAAACACTGCCGGCGGGATGGTGGCACGCCCCTCGCGGGCTGAAGGCCTGCGCTTCGACAATGTCGTTTTCGCCTACCCGGGAGCCGAAACACCAGTAGTGGAAAGCATCACATTCCACGCGGCTCCGGGAAGCACGACGGCGGTCATCGGCTCCACGGGAAGCGGCAAGTCGACCATCGTCAGCCTTGTGCCGAGGCTGCTTGAGGTGAGCAGTGGAAGTATCTCGCTCGATGGCCGGGACATCGCGGCCGTTCCGCTCAATGCCTTGCGCAACCAGCTCGGCGTCGTGCCCCAGGAGAGTTGGCTGTTCCGCGGAACCATCGCCGAGAACCTGCGGATTTCCTTGCCTTCCGCGACAGATTCGCAATTGTGGCATGCCCTTGAGACGGCCCAGGCCGCGGATTTCGTGAACGAGTTGCCGCAAGGACTGGAGACCATGTTGTCCCAGGGCGGCGCCGGTCTGTCCGGCGGCCAGCGGCAGCGCTTATGCATAGCCCGCGCCATTCTGCGCCCTGCATCCGTCTATTTGTTTGACGACAGCTTCTCTGCGTTGGACACGGTGACGGAAGCAAAGCTCCGGGCCGCGCTTGAACCGGAACTCCGGGGGGCGACCGTCATCATTGTCGCCCAGCGCATCAACACCGTGGTGTCGGCGGACCAGATACTGCTCATCGACGAGGGCCGCCTGGTGGCACAAGGAACCCATGCCGAACTTCTCGAGTCCTCGGAAACTTACCGGGAAATCGTAGCGTCCCAGCTGGAAACGGACGACGCCGCGTGAGCAGCGAAGGCGAACACCTCGCCATTCCAGCGAAACCGTCGCGGTCGCTCCTCCGCCTGGTGGGCTTGATGAAGCCCTCCCTGGGAATCATGACCGCCGCGATCCTGTGCATCTGCGGCTTTGTCACGCTCAATGTCGCCGCACCCAAAATACTCGGTGACGCTACCGACGTCATCGCCGCCGCCGTGTTCGGCGCGCAGTTCGACGCCGGGCGCTTCGTCTTCCTCTTGCTCCTGGCCGCAGGCATGTATTGCGTCACGTCGCTGCTTAGCTGGGCGCAGGGCCGCCTCAACGCCCTCGCCGTCCAGCGCCTCGCACACGACCTCCGCGAAGCCGTGGAAGGGAAACTGCATCGCCTTCCCGTGGCCTACTACGACGGCCGCTCCCGGGGCGACGTGCTGAGCCGCGCGACGAACGACCTCGACAACGTGTCGCAGACGCTCAACCAGCTCCTCTCCCAGCTCCTGACCTCAACACTGATGGTCATCGGCTCGCTCGTGATGATGCTGCTGCTTTCGCCGCTCCTCGCCGTCGTGTCCCTGCTGGCCGTTCCGGTTTCGGCGCTGGCGTCGATTATCGTGACCCGACGCTCACAGAAATACTTCGTCCGGCAGTGGGAAGCCACGAGCGACGTGAACTCGCTTGTGGAGGAGACAGCCACGGGTCACGAGACCATCAAGCTTTTCAACGCCCAGTCATCGATGGCGGTCCGCTTCGCTGATCACAACGACGGGCTTTACGCGGCCAGTTCCAAGGCACAGTTCGCTTCAGGGTTGCTGGTGCCCCTCATGGCTTTCGTGTCCAACGCCAGCTACGTGGGGGTTGCCATTGTCGGTGCCCTGCAGTTCCTCGCCGGGGCGATGAGTATCGGGGGCATTCAAGCGTTCATCCAATTCAACCGCCTCTTCAGCCAGCCGCTGGGCCAGATCGGCGGATTGGCCCAGGTCCTGCAATCATGCGCGGTTTCCGCCAGCAGGGTCTTCGAGCTGCTGGACGCCGCCGAACTGACAGGGGAACGTGCGGAACAGGGCGCAAATGCGCGCGCCGACTCCGGTCCGGGCCTTGAGTCGCGGTTTGACGCGCAGTTTGATGCCCCTTCGGGACGCGTTGCCTTCGAACACATCTCCTTCAGCTACCGGCCGGATGCGCCCCTCATCGAGGACCTGTCCTTCCAGGTGGAACCGGGACAGACAGTTGCGATTGTCGGGCACACCGGAGCCGGGAAGACCACACTGGTCAGCCTCCTCATGCGTTTCCACGAACTCGGCTCCGGACGGATCACCATCGACGGCGTTGACATCGCGGGCATGGGACGCGACGCACTCCGCCGGAATTTCGGCGTCGTTCTCCAGGATCCGTGGATTTTCACCGGCACCATCCGGGAGAACATCGAGTATGGCTTTCCGGGCGCCGGCGAGGCCGAGATCGTGGCCGCAGCCGAGGCGAGCCACGTCGACCACTTTGTCCGCTCGCTGCCCAACGGGTACTCAACCATGCTCAGCAACGGAGGCGAACCCCTCAGCCAGGGCCAGAGGCAATTGCTGAGCATCGCGCGCGCACGGCTCTCGGGCCGCCCCATCCTGATCCTGGACGAGGCGACAAGTTCGGTGGATACCCGCACCGAAGTCCTTATCCGCCAAGCGATGCACCGGCTCCGGAGCAACAAGACGTCATTCGTCATTGCGCACCGCTTGTCCACTATCCGCGACGCTGATCTAATTCTCGTCATGGACCACGGACGGATCGTTGAACACGGCACGCATCATTCGCTGTTGGCGCTTGGCGGGCACTACGCCCATTTGCATGAAGCGCAGTTTGCCGCCGGAGGCGGCGAACTCGCCGCGATGCCGGTGAGGTCCGCGAAGCACCGCGCCGGGCAAGGAGAGAGGGAAGCATCATGAGCCCGCTTGAGTTTCCCGGTTCGTGGCGTCCCAATCAGTCCAGTACCGTCGCGCTGTACGAACAGCTTCGGCTCCGCGTCATCGAGTTGGCCGACGGCGGCATCCTGGCTGTCGGTACCAAGCTCCCCGCAGTGCGCAGCTTGGCCGAACAATTGGATGTCGCCCCCCACACGGTGGCCCGGGCCTATAAAGAACTTGAAGCCGCTGGAGTAGTGGCCACGCGTGGCCGCAACGGAACAGTTGTGTGCGCCCGGGATGACCGCTGGAGCGCGTTGGCAGCCGTGGCTGCGAGCTACTCGGCGGCGGCCAAAGCGCAGGGCGCCAGTTTCGCGGAGGCGGTGCAGCTTCTGGCGGCTGCCTACGACGCCGATTGATACCCGTCGGTAGGCTGTGGGAAGCCACATGGAAATTCGAAGAAGTTTTCGATTAGCATTAGTGGGTGCCTAAAGCCGTAGCTGAAGTCCCCGCCGTCGAATCCTTCGCAAGTGTTTCCGAGCAGCAAGCTGCCACGCCCGTAAGACATGACCTGTCCCGGCTCGTGGTCAAGGGAGCGCGTGAACACAACCTCCGCAACGTCGATCTCGATCTTCCCCGTGACGCAATGATCGTTTTCACGGGCTTGTCAGGTTCAGGCAAGTCGTCCTTGGCTTTCGACACTATCTTCGCGGAGGGCCAGCGCCGGTACGTGGAGTCATTGTCGGCATATGCCCGCCAGTTCCTGGGCCAAGTGGACAAGCCGGACGTGGATTTCATCGAGGGCCTTTCGCCGGCCGTGTCCATCGACCAGAAGTCGACGAGCAAGAACCCGCGCTCCACAGTGGGCACCATCACCGAGATCTACGACTACATGCGCCTTCTCTGGGCACGTGTCGGCCGGCCGCATTGCCCCGTGTGCCACGAGCCGATCACGCGCCAGACGCCGCAGCAGATCGTCGACCAGTTGCTGGAACTCGAATCCGGCACCCGATTCCAGATTCTTGCCCCTGTGGTCCGCGGACGCAAGGGCGAATTCGTCGAGCTCTTCAAAGAGCTCACGGCCAAGGGATACTCACGCGCCCGGGTGGACGGAGATCTCGTCCAGCTGAGCGATCCGCCCAAGCTCGGCAAGCAATTCAAGCACTCCATTGAAGTGGTCGTGGACCGGCTCGTTGTCAAGGAAGGGATCAGCCAACGGCTGACCGACTCGATCGAAACCGCGCTCCGGCTTGCGGAAGGCCGGGTACTGGTCGAGTTCGTGGATCTCGACGCCGAAGACCCAGCCCGGATCCGGGCCTTCTCCGAAAACCTTGCCTGCCCCAATGAGCACCCGCTGGCCATCGACGAGATCGAGCCACGCTCCTTCTCGTTCAACAACCCCTTCGGCGCATGTTCGGCCTGCAGCGGTATCGGCACCAAGCTCGAGGTC
This sequence comes from Arthrobacter sp. 01T428, assembly GCF_056398685.1. Classification (NCBI taxonomy): domain Bacteria; kingdom Bacillati; phylum Actinomycetota; class Actinomycetes; order Micrococcales; family Micrococcaceae; genus Arthrobacter; species Arthrobacter sp. 01T428. The sequence goes on from NZ_JBFTPW010000006.1 coordinate 125,994, forward strand.
GACGAAGAGTTGGTTGTCCCCAATCCGGAACTTTCCTTGAACCAGGGTGCCATCGCACCTTGGTCGCTGGGTACTGCCACCACTGAGTACTGGAACCGGCTCCTCGAAGGCCTGGCCCTGGAGCTCGAGTTCTCCATGGACACCCCGTGGGAGAAGCTGCCGCAGGAAGTCCGGCAGACGGTGCTGCACGGCAAGGACCACAAAGTAGTCGTCCAGTACCGCAACAGGTTCGGCCGGGAGCGCAAGTACAGCACCGGCTTCGAAGGCGCCATCCAGTACGTTCACCGCAAGCACGGCGAAACGGATTCCGACTGGGCCCGCGACCGCTACGAAGAGTACATGCGGCAGGTTCCTTGCCCCGCATGCAACGGTGCGCGGCTCAACCCGGCGTCGCTGTCCGTGCTGATCAACGGCAAGTCCATCGCCGAAGTTGCGGCCCTTCCGATGCGTGATTGCGCGGATTTCCTCGGTAGCCTCACGCTCACCGACCGCGAGGCCCAGATCGCCCACCAGGTTCTCAAGGAGATCCAGGCGCGCCTGACATTCCTCTTGGACGTCGGGCTCGAATACCTGAATCTCGAACGGCCGTCCGGGACCTTGTCCGGTGGCGAAGCCCAGCGTATCCGGCTCGCCACGCAGATCGGCTCCGGCCTGGTGGGCGTCCTGTATGTCCTGGACGAGCCGTCCATCGGGCTGCACCAGAAGGACAACCGCCGCCTGATCGAGACGCTCACCCGATTGCGCGATCTCGGCAACACACTGATTGTGGTCGAGCACGACGAGGACACGATTCACGAGGCCGACTGGGTTGTGGATATTGGACCCGGCGCCGGTGAGCACGGTGGCCAGGTGGTGCACTCCGGTTCCTACAAGGAGCTCCTGGAAAACACGGACTCGCTGACCGGCGACTACTTGTCCGGCCGGCGCAAGATCGACATCCCGGCCAAGCGGCGCAAGTATGACAAGAAGCGCGAGCTCAAGGTCATCGGCGCACGCGAAAACAACCTGAACAACGTTGACGCAACGTTCCCGCTGGGCCTCTTCACGGCAGTCACTGGCGTCAGTGGATCGGGGAAGTCCACCCTGGTGAACGAGATCCTTTACAAGGTCCTTGCCAACAAGCTCAACGGTGCCAAGCAGGTCGCCGGCCGGCATCGCTCCGTGGCCGGCCTTGAGCACCTCGACAAAGTGGTGCACGTGGACCAGAGCCCCATCGGGCGGACCCCGCGCTCCAACCCCGCCACGTACACGGGCGTCTTCGACAACATCCGGAAGCTTTTCGCGGAAACCACCGAAGCCAAGGTCCGTGGATACCAGCCTGGACGCTTCTCCTTCAACGTCAAGGGCGGCCGCTGCGAGGCGTGCTCCGGTGACGGCACCCTGAAGATCGAGATGAACTTCCTGCCGGACGTCTATGTTCCCTGCGAGGTGTGCCACGGTGCCCGGTACAACCGCGAGACCCTGGAGGTCCATTACAAGGGCAAGACCATCGCGGACGTCCTCAACATGCCCATCGAGGAGGGTGCCGAGTTCTTTGCCGCTTTCACCCCCATTGCCCGGCATTTGAACACCCTCGTCGACGTCGGCCTAGGTTATGTCCGGCTCGGGCAGCCGGCCACCACGCTTTCCGGCGGCGAGGCGCAGCGCGTGAAGCTGGCCTCGGAACTGCAGAAGCGTTCGAATGGCCGGAGCGTCTACGTCTTGGACGAGCCCACAACGGGCCTCCACTTCGAGGACATCCGGAAGTTGCTCATGGTGCTGCAGGGTTTGGTGGACAAGGGCAATACGGTCATCACCATTGAGCACAACCTCGACGTCATCAAGTCCGCTGACTGGATTGTGGACCTTGGCCCCAATGGCGGTTCAGGCGGCGGCCGGATCGTGGCAACGGGCACGCCCGAACAGGTTGCCAAGTCCACGGAAAGCCATACCGCAACCTTCCTGGCGGAGATTCTCGGTTAGCCCTGCGTGAACGGCCGGGGAATTTTTCGGCAGTGGTCGAAGTATTCCCTGGCCGGCATGTGAGTTTCAGGCATGCCTCAACTCGTGAGAAACTAACCCGGTGACTCAAACAATGGTGCCCGTAATCTTTGATCTGGACGGCACCCTTGTCGATCCTGCAGGCGGCATAACCGGCGGTATCGCCGCGGCCCTGGGCGAAATGGGGCTCCGTGTCCCGGAACAGGCCGTGCTGGACTCCATGGTCGGGCCCAAGCTCAGCGATTCCCTGGAACACATTGCCGGGGTTCCCACAGGAAAAGTCGACGAAGTCATTGGGCTGTACCGCAGCTATTATCGTTCCGTCGGAATCGCTCAAAGCCGGCTATACCCCGGAATCCGTGAGCTCCTGCAGTTCTTCGCGGAGTCGCGGCGGCCGGTTGCCGTCGCCACCCAGAAACCCCAGGGCTTGGCCCACACCGTGTTGGAGCACCATGGCATTGCCGGTTTCTTTGCCTCCATCTGCGGTGCGCCGGACGACGAGTCAATAGCCGCCAATACAACTCCGGGTAAGGTGGCAATCGTTGGTGCCGCTCTGGCCACGTTGCGTTCCCAGCCTGCGGTGATGGTCGGAGACCGCCACCAGGATGTTGCCGGGGCCATGGCCAACGGCCTCGACTGCATCGGGGTCAGTTGGGGATTTGCGCCCGACGGCGAACTTCAGGAGGCAGGCGCCGTCGCCGTCGTGGACACCGCGGCGCAGCTGCTGAAGAAGATCGAAGAACTTGACGCTGTCCGCGCGGCGGCCCTGAGCGAGGTGCAGAACGATGGAAGCCTTTGATGTCATCCGCTGGACCACGCGCGGACTGATTTCCAGCACCTGCCGGCCCACGGTCATCGGGCTGGAGAACGTGCCCAAGGAAGGGCCCTTCATCGTGGCCCCGAACCATTTGTCTTTTCTGGACAGCGTTATTGTCCAAGCCTTGATGCCGCGCCCGGTGGGCTTCTTTGCCAAGGCCGAGTATTTCACCACCAAAGGCTTCAAAGGCCGCGCGATGAAGGCGTTCTTCCAGGCCGTTGGATCCATTCCGGTGGAACGCGGAGAGCAGGCAGCCAGCGTGCAGGCCCTCAAGACCCTCCTGGACATCCTGGAGAACGGCAGGGGCATCGGCATCTATCCGGAGGGAACCCGCTCGCGCGACGGCTTGCTCTACCGCGGGCGGACCGGTGTCGGCTGGCTTGCCCTGACAACTGGGGCGCCGGTGGTGCCGGTTGGCCTCATCGGCACGGACAAGCTGCAGCCCGTGGACCGGAACACCGTTCGTCCACAGCATTTCACCATGAAGGTCGGCGAGCCGCTGTACTTCGAGAAGACCGGTCCGGACCATTCCCTGCCGGCCAGGCGCGAAGTCACGGACAAGATCATGGATGCCATTGCGGTATTGAGCGGCCAGGAACGTTCCACGAGCTACAACCAGAGCAAGTCCGCGGAGTAGCCCTCCGCGAAGCGGGCCCGTACGGGGGAGCGCGATTCCCTTACTAGACTGGATCTGTGGCAGATCCAGCGAGTTATCGACCCCAGACGGGAGAAATCCCCACCACCCCCGGCGTCTATCGGTTCCGGGATCCGCACGGCCGTGTCATCTACGTGGGCAAGGCGAAGAACCTCCGATCCCGGCTGAACTCGTACTTTGCCAACCCGGCGGGTTTGCTGCCGAAGACGCACGCGATGGTGCACGCGGCCAGCAGCGTCGAATGGACCATGGTGGGCAGCGAGCTTGAGTCGCTCCAGCTCGAATACACCTGGATCAAGGAATTCAAGCCCCGCTTCAATGTGGTCTTCCGCGATGACAAGACGTATCCGTACCTTGCCGTGAGCATGGCGGAGAAGCTCCCGCGGGTCCAGGTCATGCGCGGGGAGCGCCGCAAGGGCACCCGCTATTTCGGGCCATACACGGCCGGGGCCATCCGCGAAACAATGGACACCTTGCTCCGCGTCTTCCCGGTCCGCAGCTGCAGTCCCGGCGTGCTGAAGCGCGCCCAGGCCAGCGGCCGGCCATGCTTGCTCGGCTACATCGACAAATGCTCGGCCCCGTGCGTCGGCCGCGTCACCGCCGAAGAGCACCGGGCCATCGCCGAAGACTTCTGCTCGTTCATGGGTGGCGAAGCCAAACGCTTCATCACCCGCCTCGAAAAGGACATGGGCGCCGCCGTCGCCGAGCTGGACTACGAGCGGGCGGCCCGGCTCCGGGACGACATCATCGCCCTCCGCAAAGTGTTCGAGCGCAACGCCGTCGTGCTCTCCGAAGACACCGACGCGGATGTCTTCGCCCTGCACGACGACGACCTTGAGGCTTCCGTGCAGGTATTCCACGTCAGGGGTGGCCGGGTGCGCGGCCAGCGGGGCTGGGTCGTGGAAAAAGTCGAAGACGCCACCACTCCGGAACTCATCGAGCACCTCTTGCAGCAGGTCTACGGAGAGGACAGCGACAACCAAGGCCGTATTCCGCGCGAAGTCCTCGTCCCTGAGATTCCGAGCAACCATCACGAACTGCTCGAATGGCTCGGCGGCCTCAGGGGCGCCAAGGTGGACATCCGCGTGCCGCAGCGTGGCGACAAGGCCGCCCTCCTGTCCACCGTCCGCGAAAACGCCGAGCAGGCGCTGAAGCTCCACAAAGTCCGGCGCGCCGGCGATATCACGGTCCGTTCCCAGGCGCTCCAGGAACTGCAGGAAGCGCTCGAGCTTCCCGTGCCGTTGCTCCGGATCGAGTGCTACGACATTTCCCATGTGCAGGGCACCAACGTGGTTGCGTCCATGGTGGTGGTGGAGGACGGCCTCCCGAAGAAGGCCGACTACAGGAAGTTCTCCATCACCGGTGCGGCGGCAAGCGACGACACCGCTGCGATGCACGACGTCCTCACCAGGCGCTTCAGGCACTACTTGCAGGATAAATCCGCCCAGCTTCCCAAGAGCGGAGAAGTTCCGCACCCGGGAACAGGTGAACCGCCGTCGCCGGAGGATGCTGCCCTCACGGGAGCCAAGGCGAAGTTCGCTTATCCGCCCAACCTCGTCGTCGTCGACGGCGGGCAACCCCAAGTGAATGCGGCCGCCCGGGCCCTCGCGGAACTGGGCATCGACGACGTCTACGTCGTGGGCCTCGCCAAGCGCCTCGAAGAGGTCTGGTTGCCGGACAGCGACTTCCCGGTGATCCTGCCCCGCACCTCCCAGGGGCTCTATCTGCTCCAGCGCATCCGCGACGAAGCCCACCGTTTCGCCATCACCTTCCACCGGCAGAAACGTGGAAAGGCCATGACGGTGTCGGCGCTTGACGGCGTTCCGGGTCTCGGCGAAGCCAAACGGAAGGCGCTCGTGGCGCATTTCGGTTCGCTCAAGAAGATCAAGGCGGCAACGGCCCTCGAGCTCACGGCCGCGAAGGGGATCGGCCCGGCATTGGCGGAAGCGGTCGTCAGCCATCTCGCGGCGGCCGGTGCCTCCGGAGAGGCCGCTCCTGCCGTGAACATGACCACCGGCGAAATCCTTGAAATTTAGCTAGGGTAATAAGCGGACCCCTCCTGAAGGGGTCCGCTTGTGGACCATCCCAAAAACTTTGGACCATCTCAGAAACGGGGAAACTTGATGTCAGAGCCAACAGCAGGATCCGGCGCGGAGCAGGACGGTCTGGTACCCGTCAAGCCTGTCGAAGCGGAACTGCTGGTGGTGACCGGCATGTCCGGAGCAGGCCGGAGCACCGCCTCCGACGCCCTGGAGGACCATGGCTGGTACGTCGTCGAAAACCTTCCCCCGCAGATGCTGGGGACGCTGGCGGAAATCGTCTCGCACGCGCCACAGTCCATCCCCAAGCTTGCCGTCGTCGTGGACGTGCGCAGCAAGGGCCTCTTCACCGATATCAGGACGGCGCTCGGCGCGCTCAGCGCCACCGGAATCACCTTCCGCGTCCTCTTCCTCGATGCCAGCGACAACGTCCTGGTGCGGCGGTTTGAGCAGGGCCGCCGCCCGCATCCGCTCCAGGGCGGTGGCCGGATCCTGGACGGCATCGCGGCGGAGCGGGACGTCCTGAAAGAGCTAAAAGAATCCGCGGACGTCGTCTTGGACACGAGCACGTACAACGTCCACGGCCTGGCGACCGCCATCACCGAACTCTTCACCGACACGGGCCCTGTGGCGCTGCGCTTGAACGTCATGAGCTTCGGCTTCAAATACGGCCTGCCCGTGGACGCCAACTTCGTGGCGGATGCTCGCTTCATCCCCAACCCGCACTGGGTTCCGAAATTGCGTCCGCACACAGGGCTCGACGCCGACGTCAGCGACTATGTCCTGGGGGCCGCTGGCGTGAAGGACTTCGTCGACCGTTACGTCCTCGCCTTGGAGCCCGTCCTCGACGGCTATCGGACGGAAAACAAGCACTACGCCACCATTGCCGTCGGTTGCACCGGCGGCAAGCACCGTTCGGTCGCGGTCGCCGTCGAACTCTCCAAACGGCTCGCGCAATACCCGCGGGTCACCGTCACCACAAGCCACCGCGATCTGGGTCGCGAATAATGGGGGTCCTGACCGGACCCCTGCCGCTGGTTCCACCGAAAGGCACGCCGGGCAGCCAGCCCGCCAAAGGCCCCTCGGTTGTGGCGCTCGGCGGCGGACACGGGCTTTCCGCATCGTTGTCGGCACTGCGGCTCCTGACCTCCGAGCTCACCGCGATTGTCACCGTTGCCGACGACGGCGGATCCTCCGGGCGGCTCCGCGAAGAGTACGGCGTCCTTCCGCCGGGCGACCTTCGAATGGCGCTGAGCGCACTGTGTGACGACACCGATTGGGGCCGCACCTGGCGGGACGTCATGCAGCATCGCTTCAAGACTCCAAGCGGACGCCAAGGTTCCCTGGACGACCACGCCATGGGGAACCTGCTCATTGTCACCCTCTGGGAGCTTCTGGGCGACGCAGTGGCTGGATTGAAATGGGCAGGCGCCCTTCTGGGTGCCCGCGGCCAGGTCCTCCCGATGTCCACCCAGCCGCTGAACATCGAGGGCGACGTCCGGGTGCCACTGCCCGGGGGCGGGTACGAGTTCCAGATCGTCAAAGGCCAGGCCAAGTGCGCCGTTGCCGGATCGCTCGAAAACGTCAGGCTCCTTCCGGAAGACGCACGCGCCTGCATCGAAGCGTTGACCGCAATCGAGCTTGCGGACTGGATCATCCTGGGTCCCGGCTCCTGGTACACGTCAGTGTTGCCGCATTTGCTGCTGCCGGAAATGCGCCAGGCCTTGTGCGACACCCCCGCCAAACGCTGCCTCACCATGAACCTCGCCATGGACACCAAGGAAACCTCCGGGATGTCCGCGGCGGACCACCTGGATGCCCTGCGCCACTATGCGCCGGAGTTCAGCGTGGACGTTGTCCTGGCCGATCCCACCTCGATATCGGACCTCAAGGAATTCGAACGCGCTGCCGGGATGATCGGTGCGGAGGTKGTCTTGGGTAAAGTGGGGGCGTCGAGCCGCCGTCCAGTCCACGACCCGCTGCGTCTGGCATCGGCGTATCACGATATCTTCGGGAATAGTTAGGAACATGCGATGGCACTGACCGCATCGGTCAAGGAAGAACTTTCCCGGCTGGACATCAAGAAGTCGTCCGTCCGCAAGGCCGAAGTTTCGGCCATGCTGCGTTTTGCCGGCGGGCTGCACATCATTTCGGGCCGCATCGTGATCGAGGCGGAGGTTGACCTCGCCTCAACGGCGCGGCGGCTGCGCGCCGCGATCGCCGAAGTCTACGGGCACCAGAGCGAGATCATCGTCGTCTCCGGCGGGGGACTCCGTCGGGGTAGCCGCTACGTTGTCCGCGTAGTGCGCGACGGCGAAGCCCTGGCCCGCCAGACCGGCCTCCTCGACGGCCGCGGGCGGCCCGTGCGCGGCTTGCCGTCCGCCGTCGTCAACGGTTCGGCGTCGGACGCGGAGGCTGTGTGGCGCGGCGCGTTCCTGGCTCACGGTTCCCTCACCGAACCCGGCCGGTCATCCTCGCTCGAGGTCACGTGCCCCGGGCCGGAATCGGCGCTTGCCCTGGTAGGCGCTGCCCGCCGCCTCGGCATCCAGGCCAAGGCCCGGGAAGTGCGCGGCGTGGATCGCGTGGTCATCCGTGACGGCGACACCATCGCCGCGTTGCTCACCCGGATGGGCGCGCATGACGCCCTCATGGTGTGGGAGGAGCGCCGCATGCGGAAGGAAGTCCGGGCCACGGCCAACCGCCTCGCGAACTTCGACGACGCCAATCTGCGCCGTTCGGCCCAGGCCGCCGTCGCGGCTGGCGCCCGCGTGGACCGGGCCCTGGAAATCCTGGGTGACGACGTTCCGGACCACCTCAAGTACGCGGGTGAACTCCGGGTCGCGCACAAGCAGGCCAGCCTCGATGAATTGGGCCGGCTTGCCGATCCGCCCATGACCAAGGACGCCATCGCGGGAAGGATCCGCCGGCTGCTGGCCATGGCGGACAAGCGGGCCGGCGACCTGGGGATCCCGGGCACCGAGGCAAATGTGACCCCCGAAATGATGGACGAATAGGGCGCCCGTCCTAGAATCGTCAGGGTGTAGATTTCCGGCCGGTTCGCCGGTCGGATGAACAAAACGAGAGTTACCAAACGGACCCCGGTCCACTACATTGGAGGATTTCGTGACAGAGTACGTACTGCCCGAGCTCGGCTACGACTACGCAGCACTTGAGCCGCACATTTCGGCGAAGATCATGGAGCTGCACCACAGCAAGCACCACGCCGCCTATGTAGCAGGCGCCAACAACGCTTTGGCCCAGTTGGCCGAGGCGCGCGACAAGGGCGACTTCGCCAACATCAACCGCCTCTCCAAGGACCTCGCGTTCCACACCGGCGGCCACATCAACCACTCCGTGTTCTGGAACAACATCTCCCCGGACGGTGGCGACAAGCCCGAGGGTGAGCTGGCTGCGGCCATCGATGACGCCTTCGGCTCCTTCGATGCTTTCCGTGCCCAGTTCTCGGCAGCCGCGCTTGGACTGCAGGGTTCCGGCTGGGGCTTCCTTGCCTACGAGCCCATCGGCGGCAACCTCCTCATCGAGCAGCTCTACGACCAGCAGGGCAATGTCGCAGTCGGCACCACGCCGCTGCTCATGCTGGACATGTGGGAGCACGCTTTCTACCTGGACTACGTCAACGTCAAGGCCGACTATGTCAAGGCCTTCTGGAACATCGTCAACTGGGCCGACGTCGCAAAGCGCTTCGAAGCGGCCCGCGCGAACGCCACCGGGCTGATCGTTCTCTAGGGACTCCGTCCAGGATCGGTGGGTGACGCGGAATACACGGGGATGTAACAAACTTCACATTCAGGTGAATTTCGCCCAAATACCGGATTGTCTGCCCCCGCAGTTGCGGGGGCAGACGTAGTTAAACGTAAGATGGGTCACGGAAGGCGGTTAGCCTTCAGCAATGTGGCTGGTCGCCCTCCGATCTGATAATCACTTCTGCCCAATGATGTGCGGGAATTGTTAGTTGGAATCAAGATCCGACTCACTAGGTGTGCTTGCAAGAGCACCAAGGAGACTGAAATAGTGACCACCCGTATTGGTATCAACGGCTTTGGCCGCATCGGCCGCAACTACTTCCGCGCAGCACTCGCCCAGGGTGCCGACCTCGAAATTGTTGCGGTCAACGACCTCACGAGTCCCGAGGCACTTGCCCACCTTTTGAAGTACGACTCCGTCGGCGGCCGCCTGACCCAGTCCGTCGAAGTCAAAGAGGGCAACCTCATTGTCGACGGCAGCATCATCAAGGTCCTCGCAGAGCGCGACCCTGCAAACCTGCCGTGGGCCGAACTGGGCGTCGACATCGTCATCGAGTCCACCGGCTTCTTCACCAAGGCCGCCGCTGCCCAGAAGCACATCGACGCAGGTGCCAAGAAGGTCCTGATCTCCGCTCCTGCTTCGGACGAAGACATCACCATCGTCATGGGCGTCAACCACGAGCTCTACGACCCCGCAGCACACCACATCATTTCCAACGCTTCCTGCACCACCAACTGCCTCGGCCCGCTGGCCAAGGTGGTCAACGACGCCTTCGGCATCGAACGCGGCCTCATGACCACGGTGCACGCCTACACGGCGGACCAGAACCTGCAGGACGGCCCCCACAGCGACCTCCGCCGTGCCCGCGCCGCAGCGATCAACATGGTTCCCACCTCCACTGGTGCTGCCAAGGCGATCGGTCTCGTCCTTCCGGAACTCAAGGGCAAGCTCGACGGCTACGCCATCCGCGTCCCGGTCCCCACCGGTTCCGCCACGGACCTGACCGTCACGGTTTCCCGCGAAGTAACCGTTGAGGAAGTCAACGCGGCTCTCAAGGCAGCTTCGGAGACCGAGCAGTTCAAGGGCATCCTCAGCTACACGGCAGACCCGATCGTCTCTTCTGACATCGTCGGCGACCCCTCTTCTTCGATCTTCGACTCCGGCCTCACCAAGGTCATCGGCAACCAGGTCAAGGTTGTTTCCTGGTATGACAACGAATGGGGCTACTCCAACCGCCTCGTTGACCTCACGGAGCTCGTCGCATCCAAGCTGGGCTAGGGTAGACACATGACATCTCACACCCTCAACGAACTGATCGCTGAAGGTGTCCGCGGGCGGTACATTCTTGTCAGAAGTGACCTGAATGTGCCGCTCGACGGCTCTACAGTGACCGACGACGGCCGCATCAAGGCCTCCCTCCCGGTCATCGAAAAGCTCTCGGACGCCGGTGCCCGCGTGCTCGTCACGGCCCACCTGGGACGCCCCAAGGGCGCTCCCGAGGCCAAGTATTCGCTCAAGCCGGCTGTGGCGCGGCTTGCGGAGCTCGCGCCATTCAAGGTCCAGCTCGCGGAAGACACCGTTGGTGAGTCCGCCAAGGAGCTGGCCGGGTCCCTGGACGATGGAGACGTCCTGGTCCTGGAGAACGTCCGTTTCGACGCCCGCGAAACCAGCAAGGACGACGCCGAGCGCGGCGCCTTCGCCGATGAACTCGTGGCGCTCACCGGCGACAACGGTGCCTTCGTGGATGACGCCTTCGGCGCTGTCCACCGCAAGCACGCCAGCGTCTACGACGTCGCCACCCGGCTTCCTTCCTACCAGGGTGACCTTGTGCACACCGAGGTGGAGGTTCTGCGCAAACTCACCACTGATACCCAGCGCCCGTACGTCGTGGTCCTCGGCGGTTCCAAGGTCTCTGACAAGCTCGCAGTGATCGACAACCTCCTCGGCAAGGCAGACACCATCCTCGTCGGTGGCGGAATGCTCTTCACCTTCCTCGCAGCGGCCGGTCACAAGGTTGCGGGCAGCCTGCTTGAAGCTGACCAGATCCCCGTGGTCCAGGACTACCTCAAGCGCGCCTCCGACGCCGGTACCGCCTTCGTCATCCCCACCGACGTCGTGGTCGCAAGCCGCTTCGCCGCCGACGCTGAACACGAAGTGGTCGCCGCTGACGCGATCGAGGACAGCTCGTTCGGCGCCTCCGGCATTGGCCTGGACATCGGACCGGTATCCGCGGAGGCTTTCGCCGAGCAGATCAAGGCCGCACAGACCGTGTTCTGGAACGGCCCCATGGGCGTCTTCGAATTCGAAGCCTTCTCCGGCGGCACCCGTGCCATCGCCCAGGCCTTGACTGAGACGCCGGCATTCACCGTGGTTGGCGGCGGCGACTCCGCCGCGGCCGTCCGGACCCTCGGCTTTGAGGACTCCCAGTTCGGACACATTTCCACGGGCGGCGGCGCCAGCCTGGAATACCTTGAAGGCAAGGATCTTCCCGGCCTGAGCGTTCTGGACCGCTAAGGCTACATGGCCGGCGGGGCGCCCTTCCTTGAAGGCAAGCGCCCCGCCGGCTTTCCCTATCTCAACGCATCTTTGGAGCACACGTGACAACTTCTGCCAACGGAAACTTCATCCGCAAGCCCTTCATTGCCGGCAACTGGAAGATGAACATGGACCACGTCCAGGGCATCACCCTGCTCCAGAAGCTGGCTTGGACCCTCTCCGACGCCAAGCACGACTACAGCCGGGTGGAGGTGTCGGTCTTCCCCCCGTTTACCGATCTGCGCGGTGTGCAGACCCTCGTCCAGGGCGACGAGTTGGACGTCGTCTATGGCGGACAGGACCTCTCGCAGTTCGACTCCGGAGCGTACACCGGCGATATCTCCGGCCAGTTCCTCAACAAGCTCGGTTGCGCCTATGTCCTGGTGGGCCACAGCGAACGCCGCACCATCCACAACGAGGACGACCAGGTCCTCAACGCGAAGGTCAAAGCAGCCTTCCGCCACGACGTTACGCCGGTCCTGTGTGTCGGCGAGGGCCTTGAGGTCCGCCAGGCCGGCACCCATGTGGAGCACACGCTGGCCCAGTTGCGCGCCGGCGTCGAAGGCCTCACCGCAGACCAGGCCGGCGAACTGGTTGTCGCGTACGAGCCTGTCTGGGCCATTGGTACTGGCGAAGTCGCGGGTCCCGAAGACGCACAGGAGATGTGCGCCGCTATCCGTTCAGAGCTCGCATCCTTGTTCGACGATGCTGTGGCCGCCAAGACCCGCCTCCTTTACGGTGGTTCGGTCAAGGCCAACAATGCGGCAGCGATCATGGCCGAAAGCGACGTCGACGGCTTGCTGGTGGGTGGCGCGAGCCTGGACCCCGCCGAGTTTGCTAACATTGTCAGGTTCGAGAGCCACCTCAGCGCGGCTTAGTCCGTTTCCGGTTCCGCTCCCGTTTTCCGTTCTTCTGAAAGGCCGTCGTGGACGTTCTTCAAGTCATTCTGCAGATTCTGCTGGGCATTACCAGCCTTCTGCTGACGCTGCTCATCCTCCTCCACAAGGGACGTGGCGGCGGGTTGTCCGATATGTTTGGCGGTGGCATGAGCTCAGGATTGAGTTCTTCAGGTGTCGCAGAGCGAAACCTCAACCGCTTCACCATCGTCTTGGGCTGCACTTGGGGTGTCGTGATCATTGGACTTGGCCTCATCATGCGCTTCACCGCGGGCGGAGACTCCTAGCACTGCCGTCGCCGGGATCCTCCCACTAGACTAGGCTGCATGGCCTTCAAGCCATGCAGCCGAACTCTCAAGGGGATCGACGATGGTTCATGGTACTTCTGGATTCCGGGGCACACGGGCCGGCGTAACAGCTGGATCGGCCCCAAGAAACCAACCCGACTCTGTAGTCGGCGAAAGCTTGCCGCGTATTCGTGTTCCCTATTGGTGCGCCAAGGGACATGAGACGCGGCTTGTTTTCGTTAAACTCCCGGAAGATCAAATCCCGATCCGGTGGGATTGCCCGAAGTGTGGCCTGGTTGCCGTCCGCGAACAGGGCGAAGCCACCATGGAACGTGCGGACGAAGAAATCTTCAAGAGCCACCTGGACTACGTTAAAGAAAGACGCTCCAGCCAAGACGCGGAGATTGTCCTGGCCGGAGCGCTCAAGCGGCTACGCGCCCGCGGGGTCCTTTCGGACGAGCTGCTGGGGGACGCGTGAGGCTGCATTCTCATCGATAAGCCACAGGGTCCTCGAGCGGCCACTGGGCCCGGAGGCGGGAACCTGCACCGGGTTGGCCCCGGCAAGTGCCAGCCCCACGGCGCCGGCCTTGTCCTCGCCTGCCACGACCATCCAGATTTCCTGGGCGGAGTTGATGGCGGGCAAGGTCAGCGAAATCCTCGACGGCGGTGGCTTGGGGGAGTTCTCGACCCCCACCACCGTACGGTCCTTCACGCGGATACCTGCCTGCTCCGGGAAGAGCGAGGCAATATGCGCATCCGGACCCACCCCGAGCAGCAGGATGTCGAAGCGGGGCAACTCGCCTGCCTCCTCGGGACGGTTGTCCGAGGTGTCCGCGGAGTGCTCGGCCTCGGCAGCGGCTTTGAGCCGGGCCGCGTAGTCCGCCGCGGCCTCGTCCGCGGTGGCGAACTCATCCGATGATCCCGGTTCGTGCACGCGGGCCGGGTCCACTGGCAAGCTGGAGAGCAGTGCCTCACGCGCTTGCACGGTGTTGCGGTCGGTGCTGTCCTTGCCGACGAAGCGCTCGTCACCCCACCAGAAGTTCACCCGGGACCAGTCAACGGCCGGCGCCGCGGGCGAATCGGCAACCGCTTTCAGGGTGCCGATGCCCACGGTTCCGCCGGTGAGGACCACAGTGGCTTCTCCGTGCTTGTCCTGGACGTCCACCAGCTTGGTGATGAGCCGTGCTGCGATCGCGGCCATAAGGACGGCGGAGTCGGGATGGATGCTTACTCTTGGGTCAGCGCTCACTGGGACGGTCACTCCTTGCTATTGGTTCGGGGCAGTCCCATAGTAATCACTTCTCCGAAGACATCGTCCGGATCAAGACGGCGCAATTCTTCGGCGAGGCAGTCCCGCAGGCTGCGGCGAGGCAGTGAAATCCGCTGCGCGGGCTGGCCGGGCTGGGTCAGTTCCGCGATGGTGAGTCCGGGACGGACCAGCTGGACGTCGCCTGTGGCGCGGCTCAGCCGTACCCTGCGGATGCCTGTTCCCGCCGGGTCGGCAACAATCTGGACCGGAGCGTCGAGGAACAGGGTGAGCCAGGCGGCCAGCAGCAGCGTGCTGGGCGAGTCGGAAGCACCCTCGACGGCGATGGCCGTGACGGGGGATTCGTCTACCTGGTCCAGGGCTGCCGCGAGCTGGAGGCGCCAGTTGGTCAGGCGTGTCCAGGCGAGATCGGTGTCGCCGGCCCGGTACGTGTTCCGGATCCGGGCCAGCGCTGCTGCGGGGTCGGCCTCGTTGGCGGAGTCCGTGATGCGGCGGTGCGCGATCCTGCCGATGGATGTCTCGCAGGCGTTCTCGGGTGCTCCGTGCGGCCACCAGGCCACGATCGGCGCGTCCGGGAGCAGCAGTGCCGCGACGAGGGATTCGCTTTCCTTGGCGAGTTCACCGTAACCGCGCAGCACGATGACTTCTGATGCTCCGGCGTCGCCACCCACGCGGATCTGGGCGTCGAGGCGGTTCGGCGCTTCGCTGCCTGCGTCCGCGAGGACGATGATGCGGCACGGATGTTCGCGGCTGGCCTCGTTGGCTGCCTCGATGGCTTCTTCCTCAAGCCCGGACTTGGTCACCACCACGAGGGTCAGGACGCGTCCAAGGGCGATCACACCTCCCTGCTCGCGCAGGGAGGTGATCTTCTTGGAGATCTTGGAGGTGGTGGTGTCGGGAAGATCTACGATCATGGCCTTCTCCAGGTTCGTCCGTCGCGGGCAAGCAGCTCGTCGGCCGAGGCCGGGCCCCAGCTGCCGGGAGCGTAGGGTTCGGGCTGTTCGTCGAGTCCGGCCCAGTATTCCTCGAAGGGGTCCAGGATCTTCCAGGACTCCTCGACTTCCTGGTGCCGCGGGAAGAGCGGGGGCTCGCCGAGCAGCACGTCCAGGATCAGGCGTTCGTACGCCTCGGGGCTGGACTCCGTGAACGAGTGGCCGTAGCCGAAGTCCATGGTCACGTCGCGGACTTCCATCTGCGTGCCGGGAACCTTGGACCCGAAGCGGATGGTAGCGCCCTCGTCGGGCTGGACCCGGATGACCACGGCGTTCTGGCCGAAGTCGTCCTCGCCGTGGCCGCGGAACAGCAGGTTGGGTGCGCGCTTGAACACCACGGCGATTTCCGTGACGCGGCGGCCAAGACGCTTGCCGGCCCTCAGGTAGAACGGAGCCCCGGCCCAGCGCCGGGTGTTGATGTCCAGGCGGATGGCCGCGTAGGTTTCCGTCTTGGAATCGGCCGGAATGCCGTCTTCCTCGAGGTAGCCCTGCACCAGTTCCCCGCCCTGCCAGCCCCCGGTGAACTGGCCGCGGGCCGAATGGGTGGAGAGGTCCTCGGGAAGCCTGACAGCAGCGAGGACCTTTTCCTTCTCGGCACGCAGGTCATCGGCGTTGAAGGAAATGGGCTCCTCCATGGCCGTCAGGGCCAGCAACTGCAGCAGGTGGTTCTGGATGACGTCGCGGGCCGCGCCGACGCCGTCGTAATACCCCGCCCGGCCGCCGGTGCCGATGTCCTCGGCCATGGTGATCTGGACGTGGTCAACATAGTTGGCGTTCCACAAAGGCTCGAACAGCTGGTTGGCGAAGCGCAGGGCCAGGATGTTCTGGACCGTCTCCTTGCCAAGGTAGTGGTCGATGCGGAAGACCGCGTCCGGCGGGAAGACGGACTCCACGATGTCGTTGAGCTTGCGCGCGGACTCCAGGTCGTGGCCGAACGGCTTTTCGATGACCACCCGGCGCCACTGGCCGTCGCCGGCCTGCGCCAGCCCGTGCTTGGAGAGCTGCTGGCAGACCTGCTCGAAGGCCTTGGGTGGGATGGACAGGTAGAAACCGTGATTGCCGCGCGTGCCGCGGGTTTCGTCCAGTTCGTCCAGCGTGGCGCTGAGGCGCTTGAACGCCTGGTCGTCGTCGAATTCTCCCTGGACGAAGCGGATGCCCTCGGAGAGCTGGTTCCAGACGGCGTCGTCGAACGGGGTGCGGGAGTGCGCCTTGACGTTCTCCTTGACCTCGTTCGCGAAGTCCTCGTTGCTCCAATCCCGCCGGCCGAAGCCGACGAGCGCGAAGCTCGGCGGCAACAGCCCGCGGTTGGCGAGGTCGTAGACCGCCGGCATGAGTTTCTTCCGGGCAAGGTCGCCGGTGACTCCGAAGAACACCAGCGACGATGGCCCTGCGATGCGGTTCAGGCGCCGATCCCGAGGATCCCGAAGGGGATTGCGGTGGCTTGCCTTTCCGGTGGACCGGTAACCGATTTCAGTTTCTGGCATGTTTGGGTTTGTGCCTTAGCTTTCGAGCGCGCTGGCCTGGCCGGCCAATGCGGCGACGATTTCCTGGAGCTGGGCAACGCCGGCTCCGCGGTCCGTGAGGTGCAGACGTAGTACCGGGCGGCCGTGGTTCTCGAGAACCTGGGCATCGCCGGCCGCCTGGGCTGCAATCAGCTGGCCGAAGGTGAACGGCCGTTCCGGAATGGCGATGTCGCCGGTCGCGGAAGCGGTCACCTGCAGGAACGAACCGATGGCCGGTCCGCCCTTGTGGAATTGCCCGGTGGAGTGCAGGAAGCGCGGACCCCAGCCAAAAGTGACCGGGCGGCCGCTGACCCCGGCGAGTTCGTCCCGGATGCCCTTAAGCTGCGCGAACGCGATCCGGTCGAAATACGCCTGGACGCTCAGGTAGCCGTCCGTGCCGAGTTCGCCGAGGAGCGCCTTGACGGCATCGGCGGCCGTTGCCGCGTCGCCGAGCCACGCACCTCCGCGGACCTCGATCGCGCCGTCGACGAAGTTCGCCGGCGTCGGCTCGGGACGCGCGTCCAACAGGCCGCGCGCGGCAATCTTGGCTGCCTCGACGTCGGGCTGGTCAAAGGGGTTGATGCCCAGCAGGCGGCCGGCGACCGAGGTGGCGAATTCCCAGACGAACATCTGGGTGGCGAGGCCACCGGCGATGGCGGCTTCGTTTTCGCCGAGTTCGACGTCGGATTCCGCACCGACGAGGCGGATCACCAGGACGTCTTCCGCACCGCTGCTGACCTCGGGTGCGGAAGGACCTGCAACAACCGGCAGGACCCCCGTGCCGAGCTTGCCCGTGGATTCGGCGATGAGCTGTTCGGCCCAGTCCGCGAAGCCGACGATTCCGGAACCGTCTTCGACGATGACGATCTTGTTGCGCAGCGGGGTGGTTCCGCCCAGGGCGGCACCGAGCCGGAGCCCGATGTTCTCGGGTGAGTCTTCGTTGAGGATTTCCGCAGCTTCCTCGGCCTCGTCCAGGAATGCCTGGATGTCGACTCCCGCGAGGCCGCTGGGGACCAGGCCGAAAGCCGTCAGCGCCGAAAAGCGGCCGCCGACGTTCGGGTCGGCGTTGAAGACGGCACGGTAGCCGGCTTCACGGGAGGCCTTGTCCAGCGGGGAACCCGGATCGGTCACGATGACGATGCGGCTCTTGGCGTCGATCCCGGCCTCGGTGAAGGCCTGCTCGAATGCCCGTCGCTGCGAGTCGGTTTCGACAGTGGAGCCTGACTTGGACGAGACCACGATGGCGGTCTCGGCCAGGCGGTCCGCGAGGGCAGCACCGACTTGTTCGGGGTCTGTGCTGTCCAGCACGGTCAGCTCGACGCCAGCAGTGCCGGCAATGACCTCGGGGGCAAGCGAAGAGCCGCCCATGCCACACAGGACAATGCGGGAGACGCCTTCGGCCCGGAGGGCATCCCGGAGTTCCAGGATCCCTTCGACCAAGGGCTGGGAAACGGTTGCCGCTTCCACCCATCCGAGACGGATGGCGGATTCGGATTCGGCATCCGGACCCCACAGAGTGTGGTCCTTGGCGAAAATCCTGGTGGCAATCCGGTCTTCGACAAGTGCCGGGATGTGTTGCTCGATGGCCTGCTGCGCAGCACCGCTGGCGTCGTAGCTGAGAGTGCTCATGTGGGTTAGGAAGCCTTCCGTGCAGAGGCGAGGGCACCTTCGACGTCGGCCAGAAGTTCCTTCCAGCTGGCGACGAACTTGTCCAGGCCCTCGGATTCGAGGATTGCGACAACGTCGTTGTAGGAGATGCCCAGGCCCTCGAGTGCGTTGAGGACGTTGTTTGCTTCTTCGTAGGTGCCGGAGATGGTGTCACCCGTGACGACGCCGTGGTCGAACGTGGCGTCGAGGGTCTTTTCCGGCATGGTGTTGACGACGCCGGCCGCGACCAGTTCGGTCACGTACAGGGTGTCCGGGTACGCCGGGTCCTTGACGCCGGTGGAGGCCCACAGCGGGCGCTGGGGGAGCGCGCCTGCTTCGGCCAGGACTGCCCAACGCTCGGTGGAGAACAGCTCTTCGTAGACCTGGTAGGCGAGGCGGGCGTTGGCGACGCCTGCCTTGCCCTTGAGGGCCTTGGCCTCATCGGTGCCGATGGCGTTGAGGCGCTTGTCGATCTCGGTGTCCACGCGGGAGACGAAGAAGGACGCCACGGAGTGGATCTTGGAGAGGTCGTGGCCGTTTTCCTTGGCCAGCTCCAGGCCGGACTGGAATGCGTTGATGACGGCGCGGTAGCGCTCCAGGGAGAAGATCAGGGTCACGTTGACGCTGATGCCCTCGGCCAGGGTTGCCGTGATGGCGGCGAGGCCTTCGAGGGTTGCCGGGATCTTGATGTGGACGTTGTCCTTGTTGACCTTCTTGTACAGGTGCTTGGCCTCGGCGATGGTGCCTTCGGTGTCCCACGCCAGGCGGGGGTCCACCTCGATGGAGACGCGGCCGTCCACGCCGTTGCTCGCTGCCGCGACCGGGGCGAAGAGGTCGCAGGCATCGGCGACGTCGGTGGTGGTGATCTCGAAGACAGTCTCTTCAACGGTTGCGCCCTTGGCGGCCTCTTCGGCAATCACGGCGTCGTAGTCGCTGCCGGCGGTGATGGCGGCGTGGAAGATGGACGGGTTGGTGGTGACACCAACGACGTTCTTCTCTTCGATGAGCTTCTGCAGGCTGCCGCTGGAAAGGCGTTCGCGGGAGAGGTCGTCAAGCCAGATGGACACGCCGGCGTCGGAAAGCTGCTGGGTGGGAGTCGTAGTCATTTCTTTAATCTCCTTGGAAATCTGTTCGTTGCTGTCGGATTCGTCTCAAACGCTTTTTCAGCTATTGAGACCCGCGAGGGAGTCCTTTGCGGCGGCGGCGACTGCTTCTGCCGTGATGCCGAACTCCTTGAAGAGGCGCTTGTAGTCTGCCGAGGCGCCGAAGTGCTCGAGGCTGATGGAGCGTCCGGCGTCGCCGACGAATTCCTTCCAGCCCAGTGCCAGGCCTGCTTCGACCGAGACGCGGGCCTTGACGGCGGCGGGGAGCACGGACTCGCGGTACGCGGAGTCCTGCTTGTTGAACCACTCGACGCACGGCATGGAGACGACGCGGGTGGCGATGCCTTCGGCCTGGAGCGCTTCGCGGGCGTTCACCGCGAGCTGGACCTCGGAACCGGTGCCGATCAGGATGACCTCGGCCGGGACCGTAGCGCCGTCCTTTGAAGCCTCTGCCAGGACGTAGCCGCCCTTGGCGACCCCGGCGGTGGAGCCGAAGGTGTCACCCTCGGCAAGGCCTTCGCCGCGTGCGTAGGTCGGGATGTTCTGGCGGGTCAGCACGATGCCTGCCGGGTTCTCGTGGTTCTCAAGCATGGTCTTCCATGCCGCGGCAACCTCGTTGGCGTCGCCGGGACGGACAACGTCCAGGCCCGGAATGGCGCGGAGGGTGGACAGCTGCTCCACCGGCTGGTGGGTTGGGCCGTCTTCGCCCAGGCCGATCGAGTCGTGGGTCCAGACGTACAGCGACGGGACGCCCATGAGCGCGCCAAGGCGGATCGCGGGACGCTGGTAGTCACTGAAGATCAAGAACGTGCCGGAGAACGCCCGGGTCCGGCCGTGCAGCGAAATGCCGTTCACGATCGACGCGGCAGCGTGCTCGCGGATACCGAAGTGCAACACCCGGCCGTACGGGTTGCCCTTCCACGCGCCGGTGGAGCGCGAGGCCGGGATGAACGACGGCGAACCCTCGATGGTGGTGTTGTTGGACTCGGCGAGGTCGGCTGAGCCGCCCCACAGTTCCGGAAGGACCGGGCCGATCGCGTTCAGGACCTTGCCGGACGCGGCGCGGGTGGAAACTTCCTTGCCTGCTTCGAACACCGGCAGTGCGGCGTCGAGCTCGACGGGGAGCTTCTTGGCCTCGATGCGCTCAAGCAGTGCCGCGCCCTCGGGGTTGGCGGTCTGCCACGCCTCGAAGGATGCCTGCCATTCGCTGCGCTCGGCTGCGCCGCGCTCGACGACTGCACGGGCGTGCGCCAGGACGTCCTCGTCAACCTGGAAGGAACGCTCGGGATCGAAGCCCAGGACTTCCTTCAATGCTGCGACTTCTTCGGCACCGAGGGCGGAACCGTGGATCTTGCCGGTGTTCTGCTTCTTGGGAGCCGGGTAGCCGATGATGGTGCGCAGCGAGATGATGGACGGCTTGCCGGTCTCGGCCTTGGCGGCGAGCAGGGCACCGTAGAGCTCCTGGACGTCTTCGACGTATTCGCCGGTCTTCGTCCAGTCCACGCGCTGGGTGTGCCAGCCGTAGGCCTCGTAGCGCTTGAGGACGTCTTCGGTGAAGGCCACGTCGGTGTCGTCTTCGATGGAGATGTGGTTCTCGTCGTAGATCACCACGAGGTTGCCCAGTTCCTGGTGGCCGGCCAGGGAAGAAGCTTCCGAGGTGACGCCTTCCTGGAGATCGCCGTCGGAGGCAATGACCCAGATGGTGTGGTCGAACGGGCTCTCGCCGGCGGGAGCATCGGCGTCGAACAGGCCGCGTTGGCGGCGCTGCGAGTAGGCGAAGCCCACCGAGGAGGCCAGGCCCTGGCCCAGCGGGCCGGTGGTGATCTCGACGCCGGCGGTGTGCTTGTATTCCGGGTGGCCGGGGGTCAGCGAGCCCCAGGTGCGCAGAGCCTCGAGGTCCTTCAGCTCCAGGCCGTAGCCGGAAAGGAACAGCTGGATGTACAGGGTCAGCGATGTGTGTCCGGGGGACAGGATGAACCGGTCGCGGCCGATCCAGTCCGGGTGCTTCGGGTCGTGGCGCATCAGCTTCTGGAACAGCAGGTAGGCGGCCGGCGCAAGGCTCATGGCCGTACCGGGGTGACCGTTGCCGACCTTCTCGACGGCGTCAGCGGCCAAAACGCGGACGGTGTCCACGGCGCGCTGGTCCAGGCTTGTCCAAGTCAGTTCTTGCTCTTCCAAATGTGGCACGTAAACCGAGCCCCTCTCTGTGCTGACGGCTGGTGACGGCACATGGCAAGCCTCGGGCACAGGATGGCGCCCGCTGCGAAGTTCCTACCAGCCGTTCACCATTGAAACGTTGATCTATCACCCAGACATGCAAATCTGAGAATACGCTTTCTCGGAAACCTGCGTGAGCTGATCTGCAGACAGCTTAGCCCGGTTCGCCACCCCGAATGGTGGGAATCTCAAAAAATGGACGCATATTCCGTTTTATGAATCACGGCAGCGGCAAAGCGCCGGTGAACTTTCGGAAACAAAGGAAAGTTCCGGGTGCCATGGCGTCGGACAGGCCACGGTATGATATCTGGAGGCCGAACCGGGGTGCCGCCACCGCGGGAAACCCGCCTTGACAACACCAGCAAAGAACAGAGTGACTGCCAACGTGAGCACAACAGATACGCCCCTCAATGCTTCCCCGGCTGTGGGGAAGCGCGGAATGTCCCGTAAGTTCAAGGCGTATCTGGCACTGACCAAACCCCGCGTGATCGAATTGCTGCTGGTCAGCACCCTGCCCACCATGATCTTCGCGCAACGGGGCTTCCCCTCGATCGGCTTGATCCTCGCCACGTTGGTGGGCGGCGCCTTCGCCGCCGGCAGCGCAGGGGTCTTCAACTGCTACATCGACCGCGACATCGACAAGTTGATGCACCGCACCGAAAAGCGGCCCCTCGTGACGGGCGAAGTCACCCCTCGCGAAGCACTCGTCTTCGCATGGATCCTTGGAGCTGCCTCCATCGCCATCCTGTGGTTCGGGGCCAATCCGCTGTCTGCGTGGCTCGGCCTTGGTGCGATTGTTTTCTACGTTGTCATCTACACGATGATCCTCAAGCGCCGCACTGCACAGAACATCGTGTGGGGCGGCGCGGCCGGCTGCTTCCCGGTGCTGATCGCCTGGGCCGCCGTGACCAACACTGTGGAGTGGCCCGCCGTCGTGCTCTTCATGGTGATCTTCCTGTGGACTCCTCCGCACTACTGGCCGCTGTCCATGCGGTACGGCGAGGACTACCGCAACGCCAACGTCCCCATGCTGGGTGCCATCGCAGGCGCCAAGGTGGTTTCCGTGCAGGTGGTTCTCTACGCCTGGGCCATGGTTGCGTGTTCGCTGCTTTTGGTGCCCGTGGGCCGCGCCGGCTGGGTGTACACCATCGCCGCCGTCCTCGCGGGCGCCTGGTTCCTGTATGAATCACACGCCCTCTACAACCGGGCACAGGGCGGGGACGTCTCGAACAAGGGAGCCATGAAGGTCTTCCACGGCTCCATCAGCTACCTGACGCTCCTCTTCATTGCCCTCGCGGTGGACCCGTTCATCGGTTCCCCGATCATCGGCGGCTGACGGCCCGTCACACTCGCCCTCTACATCCCCGTCACCCCCAAACGCCCGCTCACCTTTACCGCCTTTTCCCCGAACGCCCGCTCACTGATAGCGCTAAAACGAAAGACCCTCTTTCACGTCGCATGACGTGAAAGAGGGTCTTTCGTTTGGCTTTCGCAGGGGCCATCAGCCGCCAGGTGCTAGAGCTTCGGGCTGAACCGGGCCACATCCGCCGCGTTCGTGGCGGCACTCATGAGCAGGGCGGCGCCCAACATGTGCGCGCCTACCAGGAGGGCAGGAATGCCGTTGTAGTACTGGGCAAAGCCAATGACCGCCTGCAGGACCGTCACCGCGAGCAGCAGCAGGGCAGCTGTGCGGAACAAGCCGGTGATGCCCTTGCGCAGGACGAAGTAGACGGCGAAGACGGCTCCCGCCGTGATGAGGTACGCGGGCACTGCGTGGATATGCGAGAAGAGGTCCCAATCGAGATCGTTGCGCGGCGCGTTCGCGTCCCCTGCGTGGGGTCCGGCACCGGTCACCACGACGCCGAGGCACACGGCGACTGCCGAGAAGAACGCGACGGCGGTCATGACGGGGCTCATGGCGCCCGGAATCGGCGCCAACGTCAGCTTCATGAAGCGGCCGGTCCGTCCGTAGGCGCGGTTGACCAGGAGCGTGGAGAAGACAACCAGGGCCATCGAAACCAGGAAGTGCAGGCCGACAACCCAGGGGTTCAGATTCGACAGCACGGTGATGCCGCCGATGATGGCCTGGGCCGGAATGCTCGCGAGCAGGCCCACGGCGAGGAGGAAAAGGTCGCGGCGTTCCTTACGGAGGTTCCACAAGTACACCAGCATCAGCACGGCGACGGCGGCCAGGGCGAACGTCAACATGCGGTTGCCGAATTCGATGAAGCCGTGGATGCCCATCTCCGGCGTGTTCACCAGGGAACCGCTGGTGCAGCGCGGCCACGTGGGGCAGCCGAGCCCCGAGGATGTCAGCCGGACCGCGCCGCCGGTGACCACCAGGACCACCTGGCCGATCAGCGACAACATCGCCAGCCTGCGGACGGTGCTGTTGACCTCCGTGGGGAGCTTGGCGGTCAACTGCTGGATGGACTTCGGGAGGCGGGAAGCCGTGCTCACAGTTTTCTCAATTCTCGGTACTCAATTCACGCTGACGTTTTGGTTCCACAACGGGACGCTCAGTTCCATTTGAACCAGCGGACGGCGGCCGCGCCAGGAACGATGGTCCACAGCAACAGCACAAGGACGTAGGGCAGGGAGACGCTGCCATGGAGGAAAGCGTCCCTGAGCGACTGCCCCAGGGCTCCCGAGGGCAGGAAATGCACAATGTTCTGTGCCAGTTCCGGCAAACGCTCGGCAGGAACCACGATTCCGCCGAGGGCGCCCAGCAGAATCCAGAGCAGGTTCGTGATGGCGAGGGTTGCCTCCGGCCGCACTGTACCGGCAACCAGAAGCCCGAGCGCGGTGAAAGCGGCAGCGCCGAGAACCAAAAGCACCAGGCCCGGAAGCCAGCCTTCGGGACGCGGATGCCAGCCCAGCAACCCGGCCACGGCGCCGATCACCAGGACCTGGAGGACCAGGACGGCCAAGACGGCGATGATCTTTCCGGCGATGAGGCCGGTCCGGCCCAAGGGAGTGGTCGAGAGGAAGCGGAGCACGCCGTAGCGCCGGTCGAAGCCCGTGGCGATGCCTTGGCCCGTGAATGCCGTGGACATGGCGCACAATGCGAGGACGCCCGGCGTCGCGATGTCCACGCGGCTGGCGCCCAAGCCATCGAGCAGCGGTGTGACGGCGAGTCCCACCAAGGCCAGCAAGGGCATGATCACAGCCAGGATCAGCTGCTCGCCGTTCCGGATCATGGTCAAGGTTTCGTAGCGCCCCTGCAGCAGGATCCTGCGCATCAAAGGTGCGGGTCCGGCGTGGGGTGTGCTGCGCGCGGGGATCGCAGTGGTCATCGGATGTCCCTTCCGGAAATGTCCAGGAATACGTCTTCCAAGCTGCGCGCCTCCAAGCGGAGGGACGCCGGCATAATGCCCTTTTCGGCCCACCAGGCCGTGAGTTTGGCCAGATGTTGCGGAGTCAGCGTGCCTGCGATCGCGTAGCTGCCTGCCCGGCTTTCCGTGATGGTGAGTTCGTCGCCGATGGCCGCGGCTATGTCGAGTCCGGCCGGGGCATCGAAGAACAGGGTGCGTTCGGTCACGCCGTCCATGGCCTCGTGGCCGTGGCTCAACAAGTCGGCGACGGTGCCCTCTGCGACGTTGTGACCGGCGTCGATGATGTAGACGTAGTCCGCAAGCCTCTGGGCGTCATCCATGAGGTGTGTGGTGAGGATGATGCCCATGCCGGCATCCCGCAGTTCGGCGATGAGCTCGAAGACGATTTGGCGGGACTGGGGATCGAGGCCCGCGCTGGGCTCGTCCAGGAACAGGACTTCGGGGTTGCCGATCAGGGCAGCCGCAAGGGAGAGCCGTTGCTTTTGGCCGCCTGACAGGCGGCGGACTCCGGTGCGGCTGAAGGTGTCGATGCCCAAGCGCTCCACGAGTCCATCCAGGGGCAGCGGGTTCTGGTACATGCCCGCAATGTGACGGAGCAAGGGGATAGGACGGGCCGACGGCGGGAGGCCGCCGTCCTGCAGCATCACGCCGACGCGCGAACGAAGGTTCGCGCCGGCCGTGTCGGGGTCTTCGCCAAGGAGCGCGATGCGGCCGCCGGTACGTTTTTGAAGGCCTTGCGCGCATTCGAGCGTTGTCGTCTTGCCCGCACCATTGGCACCCAGCAAGGCAGTGATCTGGCCGCGCTCTGCGAACATTGACAGGCCGCTGACTACCCGGAGCATCTTGCCGTCAAGGGAAGCCAGCGGGCCAACGTCCTTGATGAGTCCATCGATGGTGAGGACAGGGGATTCGGGGGATCGCACCAGAGTATTCTACGTGAAGTAGTAGGGGTGCGGCGGGCAAGGTGCCGCAGGCCAGCCTTGCCTTACTGGATGCCCGGACTAAATTACGACATGATTGTGTTGTGTATTCCATGAGGAGTTCTGTTTCCGTGCCCGCAAGGCATAGCGCGGTCATGCCTGTGCCCGGTGGCACAGCTGCTGGCGCGGCTGACGCGGAAGACCGCACCCGCGACCGTGTACTCAACGCGGTGTTGGAGCACGGCCCCGTCAGCGCGGCTGAACTCGGCGACATGCTGGGTTTCACCCCCGCAGCCGTCCGCCGTCACCTGGATCACCTCCAGCGCGCCGGGGTCATTGAGGTAAAACGCGTCGCGAAGGCGGGTGCCGGCGCAGGCCGGCCGGCCCGTCGCTATGTCCTCAGCTCACAAGGGCAGTCGAAGCTCGGGGATGACTACCTGAACATTGCCAGTTCCGCGTTGCGGAAGCTCCGGGACCTCGCAGGCGAGGAAGCTGTCAGGGACTATGCGGTGGAGCGCTTCGCCGAAATGGAAGAGCGCTACGCACCCGAAGTGGACCTGGCGGGTTCCGACATTGCGGCCCGCGCTGTGGCACTGTCCAAGGCGCTGAGCAGGGACGGATATGTCGCGTCCGCTGCGTCTATTGAGACCAAGGCGCCGTTGCCCGCTTCCCTCTCGAGCGTCCAGCTGTGCCAAGGCCATTGCCCCATCCAGCAGCTCGCCGCGGAATTTCCCGTTTTTTGCGACACCGAGACCGAATTGTTCTCCCGTTTGGTCGGCGTCGACGTCCGCAGGCTTTCCACCCTCGCGCAGGGCGGACATGTCTGCACCACCCACATTCCAACCGGCAGGCCGGCCGCCAAGGAAGCCCTCGGGTTTCCGAAGCTGCGGGCCACGCCCCATGTCGAATCCAACAATCAGTAAGAAAGGCCGTGATGACGGGTCAATTAGCTGAAGGAACAGCAGAGAAAGCGCTAGCTGACGGTGCTGTGATCTCGGAGATTCTGGAGAAGAATCCCGAGCTGCACGGTATTGGCAACTACGAGTACGGATGGGCCGACAAGAACGACGTCGGCGCCAACGCACGCCGTGGTCTCAACGAAGAGGTAGTCCGCGACATTTCGGCCAAGAAGAACGAGCCGCAATGGATGCTGGACCTGCGCCTGAAGGGCTTGAAGTACTTCGACCGCAAGCCCATGCCCACCTGGGGTGCAGACCTCTCCGGCATCGACTTCGACAACATCAAGTACTTTGTGCGCTCCACCGAGAAGCAGGCTGCCACGTGGGAAGACCTCCCCGAGGACATCCGCAACACCTACGAGAAGCTGGGCATCCCGGAAGCCGAGCGCAGCCGCCTCGTGTCCGGCGTGGCCGCGCAGTACGAGTCCGAGGTCGTGTACCACCAGATCCGCGAGGACCTGGAAAAGCAGGGCGTGATCTTCCTGGACACCGACACCGCGCTCCGCGAGCACCCGGAGATCTTCCAGGAATACTTCGGCACCATCATTCCGGTGGGCGACAACAAGTTCGCGTCGCTGAACACGGCCGTGTGGTCCGGCGGTTCCTTCGTGTACGTCCCCAAGGGCGTCCACGTGGACATCCCGCTGCAGGCCTACTTCCGTATCAACACCGAGAACATGGGCCAGTTCGAGCGGACCCTGATCATCGCGGACGAAGACTCCTACGTCCACTACATCGAAGGCTGCACCGCTCCGATCTACACTTCGGACTCGCTGCACTCCGCCGTGGTGGAAATCATCGTGAAGAAGGGCGCCCGCGTCCGCTACACGACCATCCAGAACTGGTCCACCAACGTGTACAACCTGGTCACCAAGCGCGCCATCTGCGAAGAAGGCGCCACCATGGAATGGATCGATGGCAACATCGGCTCCAAGGTGACCATGAAGTACCCGGCTGTCTACCTGGTCGGCGAGCACGCCAAGGGTGAGACCCTGTCCATCGCCTTCGCCGGCGAAGGCCAGCACCAGGACACCGGCTCGAAGATGGTCCACATCGCGCCGAACACCAAGAGCTCCATCATTTCCAAGTCCGTTGCCCGCGGCGGCGGCCGTGCAGCCTACCGAGGCCTGGTCCAGGTCCGCGAAGGCGCCAAGCACTCCGCCAACACGGTGCGTTGCGACGCCTTGCTGGTAGACACCATTTCCCGTTCCGACACCTATCCCTACATCGACATCCGCGAGGATGACGTGGTGATGGGTCACGAGGCCACCGTTTCCCGAGTCAGTGAGGAGCAACTCTTCTATCTGATGTCACGCGGTATGCCCGAGGACGAGGCCATGGCCATGATCGTGCGCGGCTTCATCGAGCCGATTGCCCGTGAGTTGCCCATGGAATACGCCCTTGAACTCAACCGCCTGATTGAACTGCAGATGGAAGGATCCGTCGGTTAGCAATGACTGAAATCACTACTGAAAAGGCCCGCATCGGCGCGCCCTCGGCACAGCCATTTATTGACGGCTTCACCGAAGAAGGCGAGAACCTCTCGCCTGTCAACACCGGCACGAACACGTCTTCCACCTCGGAAAAGACCTCGGAACAGGCTCCTTCGGCCGGACCGCTTGCGGGCGCCTCGGCCAAGAGCCACTCCCACGGCGGCGGCGTTGGAATTCCGGACAGTTCGCGCGCAGGTCGACTGACCTCGTACAAGCTGGCCGACTTCAAGCCCCTCACCGGACTGGAAGAAGACTGGCGCTTCACCCCGCTCAAGCGGCTTCGCGGCCTACACAACGAGGTCCTCTCCGGTTCGGCACCGTCGGTCGCCGTGACCGCCCCGGAAGGCGTCGTCGTCGAGACCGTGGGGCGGGACGACGTCCGCATCGGCTCCGCAGCCATCCCGGAGGACCGCGTGTCCGCCAACGCTTGGGAGAACTTCACCGAGGCCACCGTCATTACGGTGCCCGCGGAGCTCCAGCTCGACGGCGAAGTGTCCGTCCTGCTGACCGGCACCTCGACTGAAGCTTCCGCCCAGCACATCGTGCTCGTGGCAGGGCGCTTCTCCAAGTCCCGGATCGTCCTGGACCACCAGGGCAGCGCGATCGTTTCGGAGAACGTCGAAATCCTCGTCGAAGACGGTGCCGACCTGACGGTCATCTCGCTCCAGGAATGGAACGACGACGCCGTTCACGCCTCTTCGCAGCAGGCCAAGCTGGGCCGGGACGCCAAGTTCAAGCACATCGTGGTCAGCCTCGGCGGCGACGTCGTGCGCATGACTCCGTCCACGCGCTTCACGGCGCCGGGCGCGGAAGCCGAGATGTTCGGCCTGTACTTCGCCGACGCCGGCCAGCACCTCGAGCAGCGCTTGTTTGTTGACCACGCCGTGGCCAACTGCAAGTCCAACGTCCTCTACAAGGGCGCCCTGCAAGGCCGCAACGCGCACACGGTGTGGGTCGGCGACGTCCTGATCCGCAAGGAAGCAGAAGGCACCGACACCTACGAGGCCAACCGCAACCTGGTCCTCACTGACGGTGCACGCGCCGACTCGGTGCCGAACCTGGAAATCGAGACCGGTCTGATCGAGGGTGCCGGCCACGCCAGCGCCACCGGCCGCTTCGACGATGAGCACCTGTTCTACCTGATGGCACGCGGCATTCCGGAAGACGTCGCCCGCCGTTTGGTGGTCCGTGGCTTCCTCAACGAGATCATCCAGCAGATCAAGGTACCGGCACTCGAAGAGCGCCTCACCGAAGCTGTTGAGCGTGAGCTCGCCGCGAGCGACAACTAATTCAAGCCAAGCAGGGAAAACAGACTATGAGCGATCAGCCACAAGGCGAACTGGTATGCAACGCCAACGAGATCCAGGTCAAGCAGGCGCTGCGCATCCTGATCGATGACTACCCCGTAGCCATCGTCAAGGACTCGATGGGGGAGATCCACGCCATCGGCGACACCTGCTCGCATGCGGACATTTCGCTCGCCGAGGGTGAAATCGAAGGCTGCGCGATCGAATGCTGGGGCCACGGCTCCCAGTTCGATCTCCGCACCGGACAGCCCTTGCAGCTCCCTGCCTATGACCCCGTCCCCGTCTTCGCCGTCACCCTCGACGGTGACGACGTCTACGTGGACGTGACCAACGTTGTGAACGGCGCGTCAGTACAGAACTACTGAGCGCCAAGTGCCTAAAGACTTACGAAAGAAAGAAGAGCATGTCTACTCTTGAGATCAAGGACCTGCACGTCAGCATCGAGACGGAGCAGGGTACCAAGGAGATCCTGAAGGGCGTCAGCCTGACCATCAAGACCGGCGAGACCCACGCAATCATGGGCCCCAACGGTTCGGGCAAGTCCACCCTGGCGTCTACCATTGCCGGCCACCCGCGCTACAACGTCACGAGGGGCACCATCACGCTCGACGGCGAAGACGTATTGGCCATGACCGTTGACCAGCGCGCCCGTGCAGGCGTCTTCCTGGCCATGCAGTACCCCGTAGAGGTTCCGGGCGTCACCATGACCAACTTCCTGCGCACCGCCAAGACGGCAATCGACGGCGAAGCTCCCGCTCTCCGCACCTGGACCAAGGATGTCAAGGCGGCCATGCAGCAGCTGCGCATCGACGCCGACTTCGCACAGCGCAACGTCAACGAGGGCTTCTCGGGCGGCGAGAAGAAGCGCGTGGAGATCCTCCAGCTCGAACTCTTCAAGCCGAAGTTCGCCGTGCTTGACGAGACCGACTCCGGCCTGGACGTCGACGCGCTCAAGGTCGTCTCCGAGGGTGTCAACCGCGCCCACGCCACGGGCAACATGGGTACTTTGCTCATCACCCACTACACCCGCATCCTGCGCTACATCAAGCCGGACTTCGTCCACGTGTTTGTTGATGGCCAGGTTGTCGAAGAGGGCGGCCCCGAATTGGCCGACCGCCTCGAAGAAGAAGGCTACGACCGTTACGCCACGGGCGCCGGCGCAGCCACCATCGCTGCTGCCGCAGCAGCACAGGCCTAGTTAGGACTCCCGCCATGACCGAAATCAACGCGGCTCGCACCAGCCTCGAGGACGTCGAGGAGGCGCTCAAGGATGTCATTGACCCGGAACTCGGTGTCAACGTGGTGGACCTTGGGCTGCTCTACGGTCTGAAATACTCGGAGGAGGACGGCGCCCTGCTCATCGACATGACGTTGACGACGGCGGCCTGTCCGCTGACGGATGTCCTCGAGGAGCAGGTCGGCCAGTCCCTCGACGGCATCGTCGACGACTGGCGCCTCAACTGGGTATGGATGCCGCCATGGGGTCCCGAGCGGATCACTGACGACGGCAAGGACCAGATGCGGGCACTCGGCTTCAACATCTAGGATCCCCACCGCCCGATTAGAGTACGACGACGGCCGGTCACCTTCCAGCGAAGGTGACCGGCCGTCGTCGTACCCGCACAGCGTCACAGAAGGCCGGGGAGCTGCCGCACAGGCTAAAATTCGATGATGCCTTTTCTGGACAAACTTCAGCTCTGGGCCGATGACCGCCCCGACGACACCGCCGTCGTCGTCGGCGGCAAACGGCTCAACTGGGCTGACCTTCGGGACGCCGCAACGTTGCGCCTGGGCGAGACCGCCGCGACGACGATACTCGCCGAGCCCAATTCCCTGGACTTCGTGGTGGCGTACACGGCCGCGGTGGCCGGCGAGCGGCGCTGCGCCGTGCTCGACCCGTTGTGGCCGCACGCCATGATCGATGAGGTCACCGGAAGGATGAGGCAAGCCGGGTCCGCCACCGGCCGCGAGCGTGGCAATGCCGACGAGCTGTCCGACGGCGATCCGGACTCCACGTTCCTGATCGGCCTGACATCCGGAACCACGTCCGTGCCCAAGGCCTTCACCCGTTCACGGCGTTCGTGGCAGGTCTCGTTTGACGCCTCCATCGAATTCTTCGGGCTCACACGGGAGGACAGGACGCTCGCGCCCGGACCGCTGGCCGCGAGCTTGAACCTCTACGCCTTGTCCGAATGCCTGTATGCCGGGGCGGCCTTCCATACCCTGGAGACCTTCGACGTCGGCGATGTCCACGCGGCCATCGCTTACGACGGCGTCACCCGCCTTGTCCTCGTGCCTACGATGCTGCGCCTCTTGAGCGAGCGCGGATTGACCGGGGGCGTGGACGCATCCGGTGTTCGGAGCATTATTTGCGCAGGCTCGAAGCTGGACGCCCGTACCCTTGAGGCGGCCAGGCGGTGGGCGCCCAATGCGGCAATTTTCGAGTATTACGGTGCGTCCGAGCTCAGTTTCGTTTCCGGAACGCGCCTTGCCGCCGGGGAACCGCTCGACGCCGGCGGAACGGGAATCGGCCAACCGTTTCCCGGCGTCGAACTCAAGATCATGGACGACGACGGCGCGGAGCGGCCCGAAGGGGCAGACGGGAATATCTGTGTCCGCTCCGGCATGGTCAGCAACGGGTATCTGTGGGGCGACGACGGCCAAGCGCTGCGGTGCTTTGACGGTTGGTACACGGTGGGGGACCAGGGCTATGTGGACTCCGGTGTCCTCCACATCCTCGGCCGTCGGTCCGACATGATCATCACCTCCGGGAGGAACGTCTATCCCCACGAGGTGGAACTCGCCCTGGCATCGGTCCCCGGGGTCTCGGCGGCTGTAGCGGCCGGGATGTTGGACGAAGTGCGCGGCCAGAAAGTCGTCGCCGGAATCGTACCCGCCTATGGTTCGGTGACGGCAACCCAAGTGAAGACGGGACTGGACGGTTTGCTCGCCCGGGACAAGCGACCCCTGCGGTATTTCACCCTGTCCGAATTGCCCGTGACGGACCGCGGGAAGGTCAGCCGCCAAATGTTGCTCGACTGGATTGAGAACAACGATCCGCGGGCGAAACCCCTTGCCTAGCCGTGAGCGGGCCACGGGGCTGGACCCCTCGCGCCAGCCGGTGATCATCGCCGCCTTGCGTACACCAATTTGCCGGGCCAATGGGCAACTGAAGCCGCTTCGCGCCGAGGAACTCCTCGCTCCCGTGCTGCGCTCACTCCTGAAAGCCACCGGTGTTGCCGGCTCGGGCGTCAGCGACGTCGTCATCGGCAATGCGGTGGGCGGGGGCGGAAACCTGGCCAGATATGCCGCATTGCTCGCGGGACTGCCCGTGGGTGTTCCAGGACTGACCGTGGACCGGCAGTGCGGTTCCGGACTCGACGCCATCGCCCTGGCCTCCCGGCTCGTGGCCGCGGGGGGTAACGGCGTCTTCCTCGCCGGGGGTGTGGAGAGCATCAGTACTGCTCCGTTGCGTGCCAGGCGAAATCCGGACCCCGACGGCGAGCCGGACTTCTACACCCGCGCCACCTTCGTGCCGCCCGGGTTCGGGGATCCGGACATGGGTGTGGCCGCTGAAAACGTAGCGCGGGAGTGTGGCGTCAGCCGGGAACAACAGGACGGGTTCGCCGTGCGGAGTCACGAGCGCGCCGTCGCTGCCCGTGCCGCCGGCGCATTCGCCTCCGAAATTGTTCCCTTGGAAGCCGGGGGCGTCGTAGTGCAGGCGGATGACGGACCCCGGGCATCCCTCAAGGCCGGACTCATGGCCCGCTTTCCGTCGGCATTCGTACCGGGCGGCACTGTTACCGCCGGAAACTCGTGCTTCGACGCTGACGCGGCCTCCGCCGTCGTGATCACTTCACTCGAGCGAGCACGGCAGCTTGGTGCCGCCGACGGATTGCTCGTCCTGGGCTGTGACACCGCGGGCGTGGACCCGGAATTGCTGGGGCTCGGAGCTTCGGTGGCGGCCAGACGGTTGCTGGCCGGGCTCGATCTTGAACCTGCGGAACTGGACCTCGTGGAATTCAACGAGGCATTCGCTTCGCAGACCCTCGCCTGCCTTGAGGCGCTGGGAGTGGAACCGGAACGGGCGAACCTCGACGGCGGTGCGCTGGCGTTGGGACACGCCTACGGTGCGTCGGGCGCTGTCCTGGTAACGCGGCTACTTGCCCAGGCCCGCAGGATTGCCGAAGATCAGCCCGGCCGGGAGAGCCTGGCACTGGCAATGATCAGCATCGCGGGTGGCATGGGCACGGCGGCAATGTTCCAGTACTCCCAGTTGCAGGGCAATTAGTCTTCCGCGTCGCCAAGACCGCGCGCGGCCAGGGCATCGCCGGTCTGGCGCGCATAGGCAACCGTGGTGATGAATACCGGCAGTACCAGGGCGCGGGGATTGCGTTCGAGGCCGCGCGCACGGGCTGAGTCACGGACATCGGAGAATGCGCCGGCGATGAACGGAAGGCTGCGTAGCATAATGGCGATGGTCAGCGCGAAACGCTCGGGGTCCGCCCCGAACCGCTTGAACGGCTTGGACAGGGCAACCACCCCGTCCAGCAACGCCTGCACCGGAGTCGTGACCGTCAATACCGACGCCGCAACGACGCAGACCAGCACATTGAGCACGATCCGCGCGGCTACGGGGCCGCCCAGTTGCCACCATTGGAAGGCGCCGATCACGGCGAGGATGGGCGTCACGAGCCACACGGAACGCGCGAGACGTTTGAGCCCCGCGCCGCTGAGCAGGAAGAGCACGCACATCACCCCGAGGACGGCTGCCGAGACAAGCCAGTCGACAACGAGGAACGACGCCAGGCCGCAGCCGGCAACGAGCAGGAACTTGAGCCATAGGGGAGTGCGGTGCACGATCGAGTCGCCCGGCACGTAATTCGGGATCAGGACCCCGTGGCCCCTCACGTCGCCTCGACCTTGCCATGTGCGGGCTCAGCGGCGCACAGCGCGCGGTAGTGTTCGACGGCGTCGGCTGCTCCGCCGTCGAACACTATCCGTCCGCAATCCACCACCAGGGCACGATCCGCTTCGAGGGCGAGGTCGAGATCGTGGGTGGACATGATGATCTGTTGCTCCAGGCCCGCAAGGGTCCGCCGGAGCAGCTCCCGGTTGCGCAGGTCCAGCAATGTTGACGGCTCGTCGAGGACCAACACGCCGGGGTTTACCGCGAGGACTGCGGCCAGGGCGAGTAGTTGCCGTTCGCCGCCGGACAGCTCGTAAATGCTTTGGTCGGCAAGGTCGAGGAGCCCGAACCGTTCCAGGACAGCTTCCGCCCGGGCTGTACGCTCCTTGGAGTTCTTGATGGAACGCCGCAGTGATAGTTCGACGTCTTCCCGCCCGGTCGGCATGACCAATTGCGACAGGGGGTCGGTGAACACGAATCCTACCTGGCTGCGGACCTGGCGGACGTCAAGCAAGCTGTCGGCGCCGTTGACGCTGACGGTGCCTTCGCTGGGCGCCACCAAGCCGTTGAGCAAGCGCAGAAGGGTGGACTTTCCCGAGCCGTTGGCCCCGATGACTGCGATGCGTTGCTCCGTGAGTTCCAAGGAGACGTCCTGCAGCAAAGTCTTGGGCGCCGGGCTGCCATCGATGGCTACGCGCACCGCGACTTCGCTGAGAATGATGGTGTTCATGTACTGATTGTTCCCGCTTTACTTGACGCGGCGGACCAGGATGTCCGGGAAGGCCTTGTGGAGCGAGACGGCGATGATCGCAGCAAGGACGTTCTTGATGGTGTCGCCGGGGTAGTAGGGCAGGTCGGCCAGGAATGCCTTGGCGAAGTCGAACTTGCCATTGACCATGAAGCCAAGCACTCCGAGGCCGTGGATGAGGACGATCGTGCTGATCATGGCTGCGGCAAACAGGAAAACGGCGCGGTATTTGACGGTCTTGCGGATCACGATTGCCGCCAGCCAGCCGGTGGCGGCCGCCGCCAAGGGAAAGGCGATGATGTAGCCGGCCGACGGTGTCGCCAGGATACCGAGCCCGCTGCGACCTCCGCTGAAGATCGGCAGTCCCGCGAAACCAAGCAGGGTGTAAAGACCGACGGCGGCAAAGGCCCGTCCGCCGCCGAGCACAAGGCCCGTGAGGATGACGGTGAGGGTCTGCAGGGTGATCGGCACGCCGAGTGCGCCGACAGGAATGCCTGGAATCAGTGTTGAGGCGGCCACGAGGGCTGCGAATACCGCGATGAGGCCGATGTCCGTGGACGTCCAGCGGGTTCGGGGTGAAGTTTTTCGCGTGGATGCGGTTTCGGTGCTGCTCATCGTGAGTCCTATCTGGTGCCGGGGCAGAGGGAATCCCCTGAAACCGACACTACAGAGCGGCCTGACACTGCATTTTGTAGGGTGTCCACGAGCAACGCGCCCGGGCCTTGGGGCCAAGGTACAAAGAGCGGCGCTGTTGGTTGCCGGAGCCGCCTTGGCTAAGCCTCGACGTCCTCTGCTGTTGGGGTAAAGCCCGCGCGGTCAACCCTGCGGTGGTAGTGCATTCCAGCCAGTCCGCCCAGTGCCGCGGCGATGAGGGTCACTGCTGCCACGACCAGGGCGGCGATGATGCCGATGGTGCTCAGCTGTCCCTCATTCACCGGAATCCTCGGGAAACTGTTCACGGTGGCGAGGATATTGAACCGCGGTCCGGCGAACAAGCCCAGCAACGCGACCAGCACGGCGACAATAATTGCCCAAAACCAGACCATGAGCCCCTGCCTGATGCCGTTGAACCGGGCCATGCGTCCGGCAACGTAGCCGCCGCAATAATAGGAGAGGAACAGGATCACCAGAAGCGCGATGATCCCGGCAATGCCAACGGGCTGCGATGATGCCAGGTTCGCTGCGTCACTGACGTTCGCGTTGTTCGCGAGTCCAACAGCGATCCCGGCGGCCGCCACGAGGGCGACCAGGAG
Organism: Arthrobacter sp. 01T428; assembly: GCF_056398685.1. NCBI lineage: Bacteria > Bacillati > Actinomycetota > Actinomycetes > Micrococcales > Micrococcaceae > Arthrobacter > Arthrobacter sp. 01T428. Next base: position 162,620 of record NZ_JBFTPW010000006.1, read on the forward strand.
CACGGCCATTCCCGTGGCGGTCAGCCAACCGAAGAAGGCCGAGCCGATCTTGATTCCGCCGAACTGCTCCTTTTCGCGGGCGATGACTGTCTCGCGGGTGGCGGCGTTTGGGTCTGATGCGGCGGGAACCACGGGGTAGCTGCTCGTCTCGTCGACGTAGCTGTTGTCAGTGTAGCCAGGGCCGGTTCCAGGTACATCTCCTACCCGGTCACGGCGTGGTTCGGTGTAAGGGACTTCATCCTGGCCGCGGTGGGCCCGGACGTGTTTGCCATCGGATCCTGTTGTGCTGCTCATCGAGAGCCTCCTTCGGAATCGTCCTACCTTCACCTAACCACGCACCGAAAATAGTAGCAAGGGTGCTTACTATTTCGGGGCGTTCCGCGCCCTGCCCTGGCGCTGGCGAGTGTGGGACCCCGTGGGCGGTAGAATCGTAAAGGCCGTTTGTTCGGCCCCTCCACTTCAGCCGCGCCTTGACTTCGGGTGCTGCGGGTGTTCCCCATTGAAAGGCATCCCCCGAATTGATTACCGTCCAGGAACTCGAACTGCGCGCCGGCGCCCGCCTGCTCATGGACCAGGTGAGCTTCCGCGTGGACAAGGGGGACAAAATCGGTCTGGTGGGCCGGAACGGTGCAGGCAAGACGACCCTCACCCGCGTCCTCGCCGGTGAGGGACTCCCCGCTGCCGGCAAGGTTGCCCGCAGTGGCGAGATTGGCTACTTGCCCCAGGATCCCCGGACCCCGGACATGGAACAGCTTGCACGCGACCGCATCCTTTCCGCCCGCGGCCTCGACGTGGTGGTGGGCAAGCTGAAGCAGGCGCAAACGGACATGTCCAGCGAGGACGCCACGGTCCAGCGCAAGGCCATGAACCGCTACGACCGTTTGGAAGCCGAGTTCCTCGCGGGAGGCGGTTATGCGGCCGAGGCGGAAGCCGCAGCTATTTCCTCCAACCTGGCACTTCCCGAGCGTCTCCTGAACCAGCCGCTCAAGACACTCTCCGGCGGCCAGCGCCGCCGCGTGGAACTCGCCAGGATCCTCTACTCGGACGCCGAGACCCTCCTCCTGGACGAACCCACGAACCACCTCGATGCAGACTCCATCACGTGGCTCCGCGACTTCCTCAAGGGCCACCAGGGCGGGCTGATTGTGATCAGCCACGATGTGGAGCTCCTGGAAGCCACCGTCAACAAGGTCTACCACCTGGACGCCAACCGGGCGCAGATCGACTTCTACAACATGGGTTGGAAGCGCTACCTGCAGCAGCGAGAAACCGACGAGCGCGCCCGAAAGCGCGAACGCGCCAATGCCGAGAAGAAGGCCCAGGTCCTCATGGACCAGGCCAACAAGATGCGTGCCAAGGCCACCAAGGCCGTGGCCGCGCAGAACATGGCGAAGCGTGCCGAACGGCTGCTTGGCGGCCTGGAAGCAGTCCGCGAGAATGACCGCGTGGCAGCCTTGCGTTTCCCGGATCCTGCTCCGTGCGGCAAGACTCCGCTCACGGCAGAGGGTTTGAGCAAGTCGTACGGCTCACTGGAAATTTTCACCGACGTGGACCTGGCAATCGACCGTGGCTCCAAAGTGGTCATCCTGGGCCTCAACGGTGCCGGCAAGACCACCCTCCTGCGGATGCTCGCGGGGGTGGACAAGCCGGACACTGGCGATATCGTCCCGGGCCACGGGCTCAAAGTGGGCTACTACGCGCAGGAACACGAAACCCTGGACCACGACCGCACGGTCCTGGAGAACATGCGTTCATCGGCTCCGGACATGAAGGACGCAGAGGTCCGCGGGATCCTCGGGTCGTTCCTGTTCTCGGGTGACGACGTCGACAAGCCGGCAGGTGTGCTTTCCGGCGGTGAGAAGACGCGGCTGGCCCTCGCCACGATCGTGGCCTCAAGTGCCAACGTGCTGCTACTCGACGAACCCACCAACAACCTCGACCCGGCCAGCCGCGCCGAGATCCTGGGCGCACTGCGAAACTATTCCGGCGCCGTCGTGCTCGTCAGCCACGATGAGGGCGCCGTGCAGGCCCTGAACCCGGAACGTGTTGTCCTGCTTCCGGACGGGGTCGAAGACCACTGGAACGAAGACTACCTGGACCTCATCACGCTCGCTTAGGGCTGAGGGTCAGGGCCTTTCCCACGGCGTCAGGGCATTTCCCACGGCACGGAGGCAAGCGGGCGGCCCAGTTCAATGTAGCTTTTCAGATTGGACAGGACCGCCGACCAGCCGCGGCCTGCGATCGCCAACTGTTCGTCGTCGGCGATGTTCCTGTGATGGACCGTGAGCCTTGCAATGCCGTCATGCGACTCGATGGTGAACGTGACAACGTCGGGCTTCACCACCGCTGGAACCGCGGGATCCTCCCACGTGTTCACCAGGCGCGCCGGGGGTGTTGCTTCCAGGATGGTTCCCACGACGTCGGCGGTTCCGGAGCCGTCCGTGCGCTGGTGTTCCCATCGTGAACCTGCCTTCCAATCCGAGACATTGGCATGGCCCCAGTATTCAGCGCTTTGGGCTGCGTCCGTGAGCGCCGTCCAAATCTGGTCCGCGGTTCCTTCGATGTACGTGACGTAGGTGTATTCAGCCATGCTCAACAGCCTAGCCCCAGGCCGCAGCGGAACGACGGCTCCGCCGGATCAATAGCCCGGCGGACTGCTGGCTCAGCGGACCTTGAGGGGCTGGGCGGCCGTAATCCGCTGGAGTTCGCAGTAACTGATGGAGAACATCGAGTTATGGTCACCCGCGCCCGCCCAGAGCAGTGGATGCTCCTCGAGCGAGATGTCGAGGATGGTTCGTAGGGGCCGCGGGTGTCCAAGGGGAGCCACGCCGCCTACGGCCTGGCCGGTGTGCTCCAAGACGAAGTCCGGGCTAGCCCGGCGGATCCTGGCTGTGCCCAAGGAATCCGCGACCAAGGCGGTGTCCACCTTCGCGGCCCCGCTCGCGAGAATCAACAGGGGAGTGCCGTCGAGTTCGAAGACGAGGCTGTTGGCGATGGCCGCAATGTCGCAACCCAGCAAGGATGCTGCCGCAGCGGCGGTGGGGACATCGTCGTCGAAGGTGAGCACCGTGTCCTGGGCGCCCGCCGCGGTCAGGGCGGACTTCACGTTCAGCACGGAGGCCGGGATCGTTTCAGTAGCCTTGCGCATCCAGGATGGCGTCTTCCTCTTCTTCGGCCGTTGGCCGCTTTGATTTCCGTGGCGCGGGTGCCTTCGGACGAGGCATCGCGCTGATTTCTTCTTCCTCGTCCTCGGCATCAATCCGGGCATTGCGGGCCTGTTGCCTGGCAGCGTAGCCGAAACCAACGAACATCAGCACGCCGAACGCGAACCACTGCAAGGAGTAGGAAAGGTGGGTGCCCTCGTCGGTGGCCGGCTTGGCGAACGGCGCGGGCATCACCTGGACGGCGGGCGATTCCGTGGCGAGCTGCCCGTAGGCCCCGGTCATGATGGGATAGCCAAGCTCCGTGGCATATGAAGGGAGGTCGATCGATGCCAGCTGGCCGTCCACGGCGCCGCGGCCCAGATCCGGTTCAGAGGCCTTCAAGCGGGCGACGACGGTAACCTCGCCGACCGGCGGGGCCGGGATGCTGTCGGGGTGCCCGGGCGTCTTGTTTCCGATGGGCAACCATCCGCGGTCAATCACCACGGCGTCGCCACTCGACAATCGGAACGGGACCACTACTTCGTACCCGGGCTGGCCGTTGAGGGGACGGTTACGGACGACTCGTTGGCCCGCAACGTCATACCTTCCGTGGAGCTCAACTTGTGCCCATTCCCGTTCGGGGTCCAGGGACTGGAACTCCGCCTTGGCGGCGGAGAAGGGAAGGGGAGCGGCCGAGTAGTTGGTGACAACGCGGTTGATCTCGGCCAACGTCTCGGCCCTGCGGTCCATTTGCCAGCGACCCAGCAAGACGCAGCCGGTGGCGAAGATCACGGCCAAGACGAAGTAGCCCAGCCACTTGCTGGAAAAGAGAAAGCGGTACATTCAGCTGGCCTCGCCTGGGTCAGTGGTCATCGCGAACGGGATGGTCTCTTTCCAGAGGCCGCGGGTCTGCAAGTAGTCCTCCAACCATTCCCGGTGTTCCTCGCAGGACAGCCATACTTTGCGGCGCTCGGGAGTGTGGATGCGGGGATTGTTCCACAGGAGCTGCCACGTCGCCTCGGCGCGGCACGCCTTGCGTGAGCAGACGGCCGGATGCGTCCCGCCCCGGCCCGCGTGCTCTTCATTCTCCAGCCCAAGGCCGCCCATAGTGAAGATATTCATGAAGCCGCCTGTTCTTCCCCGCCGAGCGGATATCGCTGCTTGCTGGCACCGGTGTTGTCGGCTGGTTCCGGACCGGAAGCGTCCTGGACGGTGGCGTCGTCGCCGTCGTCGTCGATGAGTTCGCCTTCCAGGACAGTGACGGGCGCCGCCGACGGCGCCCCTTCTTCAGCCGGTGCCGCTTCCAGCTCGACGGCCGGGACGTAGTCCAGCAAGGCGTCGCTGTGGACTTCGGCCTTGTCGCTGCCATTGGCGATCACTACGGCAATCCAGGGCAGGAACACGGCCCCTGCGACAGCGATGATCTTGAACCAGCCGTCGACCACGAAAATGAGGAGGAGGCACACCAAGCGGATACCCATTGCCAAGGCGTACTTGATCATTCGTTCGCGCATGTCGTCCGAGTGGGCGGCGGCGGCGTCGGTAATGCTATGCACCACGGGGTCACCTGATACGGCGTCGGGGTCCCCGGGCGCCTGCAGGGGACTGCTATCTCTTGTCACGGCTGATTCATCACGCTCCAACGGCTTCCCTCAATTCTCTCACCCTTGAACGGGCCTCCCAAACCGCGCCAGGTGCAGCTACCCGCGGCCGGGGCCTCGCGGCGGCTAAGATCGATGCAGGAAATCACCCACTTTCAAGCGGCACAGTCCTGCCGCGGAACTCTGGAGAGCAGCATGTCTGAAGCAGTATCAACCGCCCGCAGCGTCCTCATCACGGGCGGAAACCGCGGCATCGGCCTGGCTATCGCAGAGGCATTCCTCGCCAACGGCGACAAGGTCGCCGTGACCTACCGCAGCGAAACCCCCCTTCCCGAGGGCATCCTTGGCGTCAAGGCCGATGTGACGGACGAGGCCTCCCTCGACGCAGCGTTCAAGGAAGTCGAGGCCGCCCATGGACCCGTGGAGGTTTTGGTAGCCAACGCCGGGATCACCAAGGACACTCTCCTTTTGCGCATGAGCGAGGACGACTTCACGTCCGTCATCGACACCAACCTCACGGGCGCCTTCCGGGTGATCAAGCGTGCCTCCAAAGGCATGATCCGCCTGCGCAAGGGCCGGGTTGTGCTGATCTCTTCCGTGTCGGGTCTCTACGGCGCACCGGGACAGATCAATTACTCGGCCTCGAAGGCGGGCATGGTGGGCATCGCCCGTTCCCTCACCCGCGAACTTGGTAGCAGGGGCATCACGGCGAACGTGGTGGCACCGGGGTTCATCAACACGGACATGACCGCCGAGCTTCCCGAAAACACCCAGAAGGCCTACTTGGCGAGTGTTCCGGCCGGCCGCTTTGCCGAAGCCTCCGAGGTGGCCAACGTGGTCCGCTGGATTGCCAGTGACGAAGCCGCATACATTTCCGGTGCCGTCATCCCCGTGGACGGCGGCCTGGGCATGGGCCACTAGATCACCAATCCCGCTGGCATGATTGACTCGGAATTAATAGAAGTTGGATGTTTTCAACAAGTTGGACGTTTTGAATAAAGGAGCACGAATGGGACTGCTGGACAACAAGACGGCAATCGTCACCGGTTCTTCGCGCGGCATCGGCGCTGAAGTAGCCAAGATCCTGGCTGGCGAGGGCGCTGCCGTCGTCGTCAACTACCGCCAGAAGGCCCCCCGGGCCAACAAGGTAGTCGGCGAGATCCAGGCGGCCGGCGGCCGTGCCGTAGCCGTTGGCGCGGACCTGACCACGCAGGAAGGCGTCCAGGCGCTGGCCAGCGCCGCCATGGAGGAATTCGGTTCGCTGAACGTCCTCGTGCTCAACGCTTCCGGCGGCATGGAGTCCGGCATGGAAGAGGACTACGCCCTCAAGCTGAACCGCGACGCCCAGATCAACATGCTCAACGCCGCAGTTCCGCTGATGCCGGAAGGTTCCCGCGTGGTGTTCGTCACGAGCCACCAGGCGCACTTCGTCGAGACCGTTCCCACGATGCCCGAGTACGAGCCCGTTGCCCGGAGCAAGCGCGCCGGCGAAGACGCATTGCGTGAACTTCTGCCGAACCTTAGCGACAAGGGCATCTCCCTCGTGGTGGTTTCCGGCGACATGATCGAGGGCACCGTGACGGCCACCCTGCTGGACCGCTCGAACCCTGGCGCCATCGAGGCCCGCCGGGCCGAGGCCGGCAAGCTGTACTCGGTGGAGGAGTTCGCAGCCGAGGTGGCGAAGATGGCCACGGCCGACGTCGAGAGCGGCCACACCGAGTACGTCGGCGGCGCCGATTACTTCGGCAAGAGCGCCTGATCACCTCTTAGCGCATAAAGAAGCGGCCCGGGACTGTCTGAATGACACTGTCCCGGGCCGCTTCGTCGTTGCGCGTGCATTTCCGCCTAAACGCCGGCGATATGCCGGACCGCGTCCAGGTACGGCATGTTGATGGCGGCATCGGCTACCGCCCGGACGGCAGGCTTGGCGTTGAACGCCACACCGATGCCCGCAGCGCCCAGCATGTCCAGGTCATTGGCACCGTCGCCCACTGCGATGGTGTGCTCCAGGTCGATTCCCTCGGCGGCTGCCCACTCGCGAAGGTACTTCTCCTTGGCGGCGCGGTCGATCACGTCGCCAAGGACCTTGCCCGTCAGGAAGCCGTCAACGATTTCAAGTTCATTTGCGATCCAGTAGTCCAGGCCGAGTTCCTCAGCGATGGGCCGAAGGATCTGGTTGAAGCCACCGGATACCACCGCCACCGCATGGCCGGCGGCCTTGAACGCGGCCACGAGTTCCGCGGCCCCCTCGCTCAGGCGCACCTCAGCGCGGACGGCGTCGACGACGGCGGCCGGCAGGCCTGCGAGGACCGCCACCCGGGCGTGGAGGCTTTGCGCGAAGTCCAGTTCGCCGCGCATCGCAGCCTCGGTCACGGCGGCTACTTCCTCGCGTTTGCCGGCGTGCGCGGCAAGCAGTTCGATCACTTCCTGCTGGATCAAGGTGGAGTCCACATCCATGATCAGCAGCTTGCGCGAAGCGTCACGCAGCGCGTCGGCGACAATCGCGGTGTCCATGCCCGGTGCGGAGGCCTCGGCGACCCTGCGCCGGAGGCCTGACAAGTCGGTGTCAGTAGCCCCGTCAACGGCCAGGCCCATGGTATAGACCCCGAAGCGCTCGTCGCCCGAACGCGACTCCGACGTGAAGGTAGCCCCCGATCCGGACAAGACCTTGCGCAGGTGTTCAAGCTCCGAAAGGGACAAATTCACGCCATAGCTGACCGCGGTCAAGTTCGAACTCATGGCTGCAATCTTAGCGAGCGGGGAACCGCCGCCCGAACTCGTGCTTCATCCACGTCGTCGCGCAAACCATGTGACCGGAGTTCCAGTTATCTATCGCCCCTATTTTTGTCCTAGTGTCTACTCCTATGAGTGATGTTCTTGAATTGGCTTCCGTCAGCGTTGTCCGAGGTACCAAGACCCTGCTGGACAAGGTTGACTGGCAGGTCAATGAAGGCGAACGCTGGGTCATCCTCGGTCCCAACGGTGCCGGAAAGACCACTCTGCTCCAGATCGCCGCAGCCCGGATGCATCCCACCAGCGGGAAGGCCGGGATCCTGGACGAGACGCTAGGCCGGGTGGACGTGTTCGAGCTCCGTCCGCGGATCGGCCTTTCCTCTGCGGCCCTGGCTACCCAGATCCCGGAACAGGAAAACGTGTTGAACGTCGTGGTCACCGCGGCCTATGGTGTGACCGGCCGCTGGCGTGAGGGATACGAGCGCGACGACGAGCGCCGGGCCTTCGGCCTTCTCAACGAGTGGGGCATGGGTCCGCTGCTGAACCGCTCCTTCTCTTCGCTTTCCGAGGGCGAGCGCAAGCGCGTGCAGATCGCCCGGGCCCTCATGACCGACCCGGAGCTGCTCCTCCTCGACGAGCCGGCCGCCGGCCTGGACCTCGGCGGACGCGAAGAGCTCGTCCACAAACTGGGTGAACTCGCCCGTGACGAGGACGCCCCCGCCATGGTCCTCGTGACGCACCACCTTGAAGAAGTTCCTCCGGGATTCACCCACGCCATGCTGCTTCGCGACGGCGGGGTGGTTGCCGCAGGACCCATCGAGGAAGTCCTGACCGCGGAACACCTCAGCAACACCTTCGGCCTGCCCCTGGATGTGACCGAAAACTCCGGCCGATACACGGCCACCGCCCGCCGCTAGGCCGGGGCAGCGAGAAGCAGTGGAGATCCTTAGCGGCATCCTGATCTTTTTCGCGGGCTTGTGGGCCGGAACCATCAACAGCGTTGTCGGCTCCGGCACCCTGGTGACGTTCCCGGTCCTCATCGCCCTGGGCTACGCGCCCGTCACGGCGACCATCAGCAACGCCATGGGGCTTGTGGCCGGCAACGTGACAGGGGCCTGGGGCTACCGACACGAACTCAGGGGCAGGGGCCGGCAACTGCTCAGGCTCTTGCCGGCGTCGTTGCTTGGCGGCATCACGGGTGCTTGGCTGCTGCTGCACCTTCCGGAAAAAGTCTTCTACTACGCCGCTCCCATCCTGATTGTGGTCGCGCTGCTCATGGTGCTCTTCCAGCCGAAACTCCAACGGTGGGTCCAGGACCGGGCCGGCAACCCGGAGCACGCCATCCACGACAAGCGGCACACCGTGATCCTGGTGGTGTTGGTGTACCTCGCGGGGGTCTACGGCGGCTACTTTGTCGCAGCCCAAGGCATCCTGCTCGTTGGCATTCTGGGTGTCTTCATGACCGGCACCATCCAGAACGCCAACGCCATGAAGAACATCCTGGTGCTGGCCGTCAACGTAGTGGCAGCCTGCTCCTACCTCTTGTTTGCCTTTGGCCGGATCGAATGGCCGGTGGTGGCAGTCATCGCGGTCAGTTCGTTGATCGGCGGTCTGGTGGGCTCCAAAGTGGGACGGCGTTTGAAGCCCCTCGCGCTGCGCATCGTGATCTTCGCGCTCGGCATCGTGGCCCTCGGGTTCATGATCGCCAACCTGCTGAAATAGGAACCCCGTGACTTTCCACTACCTCGAGTCGGCCGACGATCCGTGCGTTGCCGACTACACGCAATTGACGGATGTACACCTCCGCAAGCTCCGCGAGCCTGCTGAGGGCATGTACATCGCAGAGTCGTCACGGGTCCTGCGACGCGCCCTCGCGGCCGGGCACCAACCCCGTTCCTTCTTCCTGGCGGAGAAATGGTTGGAAGACCTCGACGACGTCTTCCAACAGTTCCCGGAGGTCCCGGTCTACGTCGGCAAAGCTTCGCTGCTCGAGGAAATCACCGGATTCCACCTGCACCGCGGTGCCATGGCGGCCATGCATCGCCCCGCACCGGTGCCCCTCGAGGAACTTCTCGCCGATTGCGTTCGTGCACGAGGGCGATCAAGGATCGCAGTGCTTGAGGACCTTACCGACCATACAAATGTCGGAGCCGTGTTCAGGTCAGCCGCGGCCATTGGCGTCGACGCCGTGCTGGTGTCACCTCAGTGTGCCGATCCGTTGTACCGGCGCTCGATCAGGGTCAGCATGGGCACAGTTTTTCAGGTGCCGTGGACAAGGGTCGACCCGTGGCCAGCTAGCATCGAACAGCTGAAAGAGGCGGGCTACTTCGTGGCAGGCATGTCCCTGGGGGAGGGAGCCATCACTCTGGATGAGCTGGTGGCCCAGGATCATCAAAACCTGGTGCTGGTTTTCGGAACCGAAGGCGACGGGCTGAAGCCCGAGACAGATCAACTACTTGATGCCCGCGTGACGATTCCGATGATGAACGGCGTCGACTCGCTGAACGTTGCTGCGTCGTCGGCTGTCGCCTTCTACGCGACGAGGTAACGAATGGCACGAAGGAAAATCTGAGACGGGTCAGGGTGCCCAGACATGCATCTGCTGCACGTCGATGCTGTCCGTGCCGAGCCGTGCGAGGCTCGCCTCGGTGCACTCGCGGAGATAGCCCTTGGGGAAGGCCTCCGAGACCGGCGTATCGGCCGCCGCGGGCCATTGCCTGTTCTTCGGCGAGGCCTTGGTCGCGACGACCACCGGCTCCTGCCGATCGGTGAGCACCATCCCGATCAGCTGCTCGCTGTGTCCGTCGCCATATCCCATGGCAGCCCTGACGCGTCCTGACCGGGTCATTCGCTTGCTCGAGTCATCACCGCAGGGGATCGTCTTTGCGCCGTGCCGCCTGCTTCAGCTCGGCGATCCGCAGCCGAAGGAAAACAATGACGAGGACCAGGGCGTACACCGCCAGTCCGGCCAGCACGAACGTGACGATCGCGTACAGAACCCCAATAACACTGAAGGCTGGACTTAAATTCACTGGTTCCCCCCAATAATCGTTAGCCCTAGGCTACGCGGGCGGGGACAGTTATCAGATCAGGTGGACGCCGCCCTCTGGCGTCACGTCGCTGTCACAGATCGGGCGCGGGCGGTGTCTTCATGTCGTAGGACCCAGAACAGACCCGCAGGAGGAGTCATGACCAGCAGGATCCCGGCCGCAGAGATCACCGGTTTCTACGGCGCACTCATCAAGAAATTCAGCGCGAAGATGTTTGGCAAAGTCCCGGAATCGTTGGGCGTCACGTGGCACAACCAGCCCGTTCTCAAGGCATCCATGGGCTTCGGACAGAAGCTGCAGAAGTGGAACAGGTGTGACGAGTCGCTGAAGTCCTACGCGCACATGGCCGTGGCCTCACTCATCGGTTGTACGTGGTGCCTGGACTACAACTACTTCATGGCCCACAACCACGGCCTCGACCTGGAAAAGGCACAGCAGATCCCGCGCTGGCGTGATTCCGGGGTCTTCACGCCCCTGGAGCGGGACGTGCTGGAATATGCCGAAGCGATGAGTACGACCCCCGTAACGGTCACTGACGAGCTCGCTGCCCGGCTGCTGGAGCAGCTCGGCTCACCGGGCCTGGTTGAGCTGACCAGCGTTATCGGCTTTGCCAACCTCACGACCCGCGGCAACGTCGCCCTGGGCATTGAGTCCGAGGGTTTCGCGGATGCCTGTGGCTTGAAGCCGCTCGCGGCACGAAGCGGCGCGCGGTAGCGTGGCGGGCATGAGTAGCTCCGGCGCCGCCGACAGCTTGGACCTTTTCGTCACTCATCGCAGCCTGCTCTTCACCGTCGCCTACGAAATGCTTGGCTCCGCCGCCGATGCCGAGGACGTGGTGCAGGAGGCCTGGCTGCGGTGGTCTGACCTGGGCACCGGAGCCCGCGCGGAGGTGCGTGACCCGCGGGCCTATTTCGTCCGTATCGTCACCCGCCAGGCGCTCAACCGCCTCCGCACGCTGTCACGACGGCGGGAGGATTACGTCGGGGAATGGCTGCCCGAGCCCCTGCTCACCGTGCCGGATGTCGCCGAGGACGTGGAACTGGCCGAAAGCGTCTCGATCGCCATGCTCACGGTTCTCGAATCCCTCACCCCTGTGGAGCGGGCGGTTTTCGTATTACGGGAGGTTTTCGACGTGCCCTACGAGGAGATTGCCGAGGCCGTGGGCAAGTCAGCGGCCGCCGTGCGCCAGATCGTCAGCCGTGCGCGCTCTCATGTGGCCGCCCGCCGCCCCCGCATGCGCGTGGACCGCAGCGAGCAGCAGGAAGTCGTCCAACGGTTCCTGGCGGCGGTCACCACCGGGGATGTGCAGGGCTTGATGGATGTGTTGGCGCCGGACGTCGTACTCATCGCCGACGGCGGCGGCATCGCGCAGGCGGTTCGGGTGCCGGTGTACGGTGCGAAGAAGGTGACAAATCTGCTGCGGTCCTTCCCAGAGGCCGCGCTCAACCCGAAAATCGCTCTGCTTTGGCTCAACGGCGGCCTCGGCATCCGGATCGACGACGAAGCAGGCGGTCCGTCGCTCATCAGCCTGGTGGTGGAGGACGGCAGGATCGCGCGGATCTTCGCCATGCGTAACCCGGACAAGCTGGGCCACTTGGAGGAGGAGACCCAGTTGGTGCGCTAGCCGCTCCGACCCTCCATTGCGATCTCGGCGCAGGTCGGCGTGGCCTCGTACAGCTGAAGTGGGATCCACCGCTCCACATGCGGACTTCTGAGACAAAGTGCAGCATGATTCTTTGGCTGGGGTCTGCTGTCTCTTCGCCAACTCGAGCCCGCGATTCCGACCCGTCGAACACTAGACGGGCGAGCCAAGCAACAGCCGGCGCTCTGCCCCGGTCGGGCACGCCTGCGGCGCGAAGGGTCTGAGCGTCGTTATCCGGCTCATCCGATAGGTGGACCAGGCAAAACCGAATCGGCGCACAATCTAGTCCCCGAGGATGACGTTTCCGTCGACGCCGCAAAATAAAGTGAAAGACGGCTATCACCTTTGGCGTTGCTGATTCCAAGTCAATCAGAGGTTAGGGGACAACTTGATGAATGCACTGAAGAAGTTGCTCCCGGGAACCGCGGCACTGGCAGCTTCCGCGGACTTCTCCATGTCGATCCCGGACGGGTACGTCGCAGAACTCACCAACGACGGCGGCGTGCAGCTCCGCAACCAGTCCGCCCGCATCGTGATTCCATTCATCAGTGCCCCATGGGCACTCGACTCCAACGGCAAGAAGCTCCCGACGTCGTATACCGTCAACGGGCCCAAAATCACCCAGCACGTCAACACCAACGGTGCTGCCTATCCAATCGTCGCGGATCCCTCGATCCAGTGGATTCCATACCCGGTCGTCGCCATGTACGGCTGGGAGGCTGACATCGTCCGCAACATCGGAAACGTCTGGCAGTCCAGCTCAGGGCTTCTCCTGTGGGGTTGCTACGGATCCAGGATTTGGAATCCTGGAGCCGGGGCCATACCCGTGCCAGCCCGCGACTGCGCAGAACGCACGAGGAGAAACATGCTTGTCTTCCGGTACATCTATAGTGCTGTATTCGTCTTCGCAATGTTCTGGGCGATCTTTCTCGAAGACCTCCCTGTCTTCGGGCGGCTCGTCTTCCCGCTCTTTGTGCTCATTCCTCTGATACTCAACGAAATACAGATCCAGAAGACGCGGAAGCTGAAAGCAGAACTCCGCTCACGCGAGGCAGAGTCCTTGCCGAACGACGTCCACCACGACTACAGGGAAGCAAACTAGCCAGGACACTTGCAGGCACTCCTGACAGGCGCGGCCAATGAGGAGACCGCCCCCGCGGCTGACCTCGGTTCGTTTGGCCCTGCGGTTTCCGCTATGATTGGTTGTTGGCCCGACCGCTGAAATTTGCAAATGGAAGCAACGGACCACCTCCATTCATACCTGGCAACTGGCAAAATCCAGCTGCGTGAACAAAGGTCCCATTATGAAGTCTGATATCCACCCGAAGTACGAAGCTGTTGTATTCAACGACCTGGCTTCCGGCGTCAAGTTCCTGACCAAGTCCACCGTGTCTTCTTCCAAGACCATCGAGTGGGAAGACGGCAACACCTACCCGGTCATCGACGTCGAAATCTCCTCGGAGTCCCACCCGTTCTACACGGGCAAGCAGCGCATCATGGACTCTGCAGGCCGCGTCGAGCGCTTCAACGCTCGCTTCAAGGGCTTCGGCGGCAAGAAGTAATCAACTTCACCTCCAAGCTTCTGTGAAAGCCCGCACCCGCCGTATCTTCGGTGGCTGCGGGCTTTTGCGTTTTCCGGCAGGATGGAAGCCATGACTTCCAGCATGGCTTTCGAGCAACCCGATCCCCTGCTCCACGGCGAATACAAGGTCCCCGGCGGAAAGCTCGTGGTGGTCGACCTCGACGTCGTGGATGGGCAGTTCGCGCACGTCTCGCTCAGCGGAGACTTCTTCCTGGAACCGGACGAGGCCCTGCAGGACATCAACCGGGCGCTCACGGGCCTTCCGGAAAGTTCGACGCCGGCAGAGATTTCCGCTGCCGTCTCCGCCGCATTGCCCGCGGACGCTGTCCTGTTCGGCTTCTCTGCCGACGCCGTCGCCGTCGCTGTCCGCAGGGCGCTGTCCAAGGCGAGCGGGTGGGCGGACCACCAGTGGGAGGTCATCCCGCCGTCGGTCCTTCCCACCCACCTCAATGTAGCGCTGGACGAGGTCCTCACCGAACAGGTCGGGGCCGGGCTACGCAAGCCCACCCTGCGCTTCTGGGACTGGGAAGAGCCGTCGGTGGTAATCGGCAGCTTCCAGTCTTACCGCAACGAGGTGGATCCCGACGGCGTTGCCCGCCACGGCATCACGGTGGTCCGCCGCATCAGCGGCGGGGGAGCGATGTTCATGGAAGCGGGGAACTGCATCACCTATTCGCTCTATGTGCCACAGAGCCTCGTCGATGGCATCAGCTTCGCCGACTCCTACGCGTTCCTGGACGCGTGGGTCATGGCTGCCCTGGAAAAACTGGGCATTACCGCGTTCTACGTCCCGCTCAATGACATCGCCACCGAGCAGGGAAAGATCGGCGGTGCGGCGCAAAAGCGCCTCGCCAACGGCGGCATGCTGCATCATGTCACCATGAGCTACGACATCGACGCCGACAAGATGGTGGAGGTTCTGCGCATCGGCAAGGAAAAGCTTTCCGACAAAGGCACCCGCAGCGCAAAGAAGCGCGTGGATCCACTCCGACGGCAAACCGGCCTGGCGCGGACGGACATCATCAAAGCCATGCAGGAAGTCTTCACCGAGCGCTACGGCGCCACGGAGTCCCGCATCACCGACGCTGAATTGGCGATAGCCCGGGAGCGGGTGCAGTCAAAGTTCGGTACTGAAGAATGGCTGCACCGTGTCCCTTAACTGCACCGTGTTCCTTAACTGCGGGTGTTCCCTCCTTAACCGGCCCGGTACGCGTCCACTGCGTGTTCCAGGACCGGACCGTAGAGCGGCCATGAATCGGCGGGAGCCGCCACGATGAGGACGCTGCTGCCCTTACTCCCCGCTACGAGGCAAGCCATTTCCCGGTATTGGTTGTTGCCGACGCGGGTCACGTAGCTGTCCTCGACACAGGATCCCGTACCGCCAAGGAAAGCCATTCCGGATCGCTCGGCGATTTTGGTGGGCGACGAGGAGTTCTCGTCCGCCAAGTGATCAATCCTGAAGGTGCTCCAATTGTCCAGCGACTCGCTGCCCTGCCGGGGCGTGGCGTTGAAGTAGATCCGAGGTTCACCCGTTGGGGACGAGACAGCCGCGGACACGCTGCCCGGGTCGCTTTCCGCAGGACTCGCATCGGCAGGGACCGAAAGGACCCCGGTGCCATCCGGGAGGTCCATGGTTCTCCAGCCTGCCGGGGCCGGTGCTGCCGTGAACCACCCGAACGGCGCTTCCGCAGACTGCTCGGGGCGGGAACCCGGGCTTTGACCAGCGGAACTGCAAGCTGCGACGGCGATTATCGCAGCAGCCGTGCCCAAGGAGAGCCCGGCGAATAGTGCCGGTTTATTGCGAGGCGGCGTGCTAGCGGTTTCCATCGCCGTCGTCCGGTCCGCCGTTATCGTCGCCGTCGCGGTCGCCGCCATTGGGGTGCCGCGGGGTCGGCGGCGCCATGTGCGGTGGCGCCGGTACCGGCGGCGGGACCACGGCTGGCGGCGCTGGGGGTGGCGGAACGACGGCTGGCGCTGCGGGTGGAACCGTGGCTGGAACGACGGCGGGTGGGGTAGCAGGCGGCGCGACCGGCGTCGCCGTCGGCGCGGGTGACGGTGTGCTTGGGGCGGGCGTTGTACTCGCCGGCGGCCTTGCGGGCGCCGGAGCGGCAGGTTGTCCGCCGAAGCAGCCCCCGAGCAAAAGGCTGGCACCCAGCGCCGCGACGGCAAGCACGGGGCGAGGAATCTTCATGGTGACCGTCCTCAAGAAAGGCCCATGCGGAGCGCCGGGCTTTGCAACTAAAGACGATGCCGGCGATCCCCTTGGTTCAAGGCCAGCAGTCCACCCCGGGATCGCCGGCTCCTGCGTCAGCCCCGCTCGAGCGCCACAGCTTCCCGTTGCGGGGCACCGGCGGCTTGCGCCGCCAGGGCGCGGAACAAATGGCTTCGCTGCTCAATGACGATGCGTCGGAGCGCCCGCGGGGCTGACGTGTGGGTGCCTAGCCAATCGTCCGTGCGTCGAAGCACCGGATGATCTGCCGGCGCCATGCCGGCCTGAAGATCCTGGGCCGAGGGGAACAGCCCCCGGACAATCCGGCCCGCGATCTCGATGCTCCGGGACTGCCATATGTCTTCCAGGCTGTCGAAGTACGGTTCGGTGAAGCCGTCCAGGAGCCCGGACGGGGCAAGGGAGAAGCCTGCGATTGTCGCGCCCAGAATCTCGTTGGAGAGCCCGGTGTCGTTGACTGCGGCATCCCATGCGGCCGTCTTGACGTCGGCATCGGGACGGGCAGCCGCGGCCAGTGCATGGCCTTCGCGTCCGGAGGCGGTGTGGTCCAGGGCGAGTTCGGCATCCAATTCCGGGAGGGTGGCCGCTCCGTTCGCTGCCAATGCCTGCCACAGGCTCCACCGGAGATCCGCATCCACCGCCAGCCCGTCCACTACGACGATGCCGGAGAGAATGCCGCGGAAGAATTCGACGTAGGCGCCATCATGCCGCGACAAGTCTGCCAGGGTCCTGGCCCACGCGAGTTGCTGGTCCGAACCCGGCTCGGAGCTTCGCAACCGCATCGCGCTGGCAGCCATCAGGCCCTCCCGGACCTCATCGCGCTGCGGAGCCGGTACGTAGCGCTCGACGGCGGTCACCGCGTTGCCGAGAACGTTGAGGAGGACGCCGATTCCTGGCTCGGCGGGCGCGAAGCGTTCGACGGCGGCGACGTACAGTGCCGCCGGGGTCACGGCGTCGCGAGCTGAATCCCATAAGGCTGTCCAGCACAATGCCCGGGCCATCGGATCGCTGATCCGGTCCAGGGAGGAACGTACTGTTGCTTCGGACCCCGCATCCAGGCGGACCTTCGCATAGCTGAGGTCGTCGTCGTTGACGAGAAGGAGGGCCGGGCGCTGCTTGCCGGCGAGTCCGCCCACGGTAGTGTCGGCGCCGTCGAGGTCGAGCTCGATGCCCTCGGTTCGGAACAACTGTCCGCCGTCGTCAAAGTTGTAAAGACCTATCCTGAGCCTATGCGGCCGGTGCTCCTGCTTGCCGGTGATGGGGTCCACGGAGTCCTGGCGCAGGGTGACCGCCGCCATGGCATCGCCGCTCCCGGAGATCTCGGCCGCAATGGTGGAGATCCCCGAGGTCTGCAGCCACTGTCGGGCCCAGGTTCCAAGGTCCCGGCCCGATGCCGTGCCCAGGGCTTCCAGGAGGTCGGTCAGCGAGGTGTTGCCGTATTCGTGATCCCTGAAGTAGCGTCGCGAGCCGGCAATGAACGCCTCGAACCCGACGTAGGCCACCAATTGCTTGAGGACGGAAGCGCCCTTTGCGTAGGTAATGCCATCGAAGTTCTGCTTGGCGGCTTCCAGGTCGGGAATGTCCGCCACGATGGGGTGGGTCGTGGGCAGCTGGTCCTGCACATAGGCCCAGGACTTGCGCTTGTTCGCAAAATTCACCCAGGCGGTGTCCCAGTCCGTGGCCTTGTCCACGCCGAGGGTGCCCATGTAGTCGGCGAAGGATTCCTTGAGCCAGAGGTCGTCCCACCAGGTCATGGTCACGAGGTCTCCGAACCACATGTGGGCCATCTCGTGCATGAGGGTGTTGGCGCGGGCTTGGTACTGGGCATCGGTGGCCCGTGAGGTGAAGACGTACTTCTCCGTGAAGGTGACCAAGCCGGGATTTTCCATCGCACCGAGGTTGTACTCCGGCACGAACGCCTGATCGTACTTGCCCCACGGGTAGGGGTAGTCGAAGAGATCGTTGAAGAAGTCCAGGCCGTTCTTCGTCAGCCGGAAAAGCTCCGCGGCGTCGAAGGACTCCTGCATGGATGCGCGGCAATAGAGCGCCAGCGGAACCTCAAGGCTGGTGCCGTCGTCGAGCGTCTTGCTCCAGCGGTCAGTAGCGCGGAAATAGGGACCGGCGAGGACGGTGGTGATATAGGTGGACATCCGCTTGGTGGTGGCGAAGTCCCAGCGGCTCGTAGCCGGGTCGCTGGTCAGTTGCGTCCGGGCAAGCTCTGCGCCGTTGGAAGCCACCTGCCAAGCGGAAGGCGCCATGACGTGGAAGGTGAATTCGGCCTTCAGGTCCGGCTGCTCGAAGTTCGCGAACACGCGGCGGGCATCCGCCGGTTCGTATTGCGTATAGAGGTAGCACTGCCCGTCGGCCGGATCGACGAAGCGGTGCATGCCCTCGCCGGATCGGCTGTAAAGGGCGGTTCCGGTGACCGTGACCTGATTTTCGGCCTGGAGATTGTTGAGGTGGATCCTGTCGCCGTCCACCACCTCGGCGACGTCGAGTCCTTTTCCATTGAGGAAGACGCTGTGCACGCCGCCGTGGATGAAATCCAGGAACGTGGAGGAACCAGGCTCCGCGGAGAAGTCAATGATGCTGCGGCTGGTGTACCCCGGCACGCCGGAATCTGCGGCTTCGCGGACGTCAAGGGAGACATCGTAGCTGTGGGTGCTGATCAGGGCTGAACGGGTGGCGGCTTCAGCGCGCGCCAAGTTGTGATTCGACACCCAGCTATCTAATCATGAAGAAGACTGCGCCCAGGCCCAAGATGGCGATAAGGAACCAGGAGCCAAGCGCGACTAGCGCGGCGCGGCCACCCGTGTGCAACAGCGTGCGGACGCGGACCGCCGAACCCAGCCCGAACAAGGCCGAGGCGAGCAGGATGTCTTGGAGCCCTCCTGCGGCGTCCAGCACGCCAGGACCGAGCCAGCCAACGGAACGGACGGCCACCATCGCGATGAACCCGAGCACGAAGAGAGGGACGATCGGCGGAAACTTACCGCCGTCGTCGTTCGCCTCCGTACCGTTGCGCGACTTCCGCCGCATGGACCATCGTTGCGCAAGGCCCGCCCCGGCCACGATGGGGGCCAGCAGGACCACCCTGGTCAGTTTCACGACGACGGCGAGCGCCAGCGCCACCGGACCGGCAGTCTGTGCAGTCGCGACTACCTGGCCGACGTCGTGCACGGAAGCCCCGGTCCAGGCGCCGAATTGTTCCGGGCTCAGGCCCAAGGGGTGCATGAGCAGGGGCAGGACGCCGATCGCGAGCGTGCCGCAAAGGGTCACCAGGGCAACCGGCAGGACGGTGTCCTGGTGTTTGATGCGGCGTACCGCGGCCATGGCTCCGATCGCGGAGGCACCGCAGATGGAGAAGCCGGTGGCTATCAGCAGGGCCCCCTCGCGGGGAAGCTTTACCAAGCGGGCCAGCCCATAGGTGCCCGCGAAACTGAGGAGCACGACGGCGGCAATCAGACCGAGAGCGAACCAGCCAAGGTCGAGGACATCGACAACGCTGACCTTCAGGCCCAACAGCACGATGCCCGCCCGCATGTGGTGCTTGCCCGCGAAGTCGAGGCCCGGGCGGGCGCGTCCGGCAGCCCATGCCGCCGTGCCCGGTATATTTGCAGCTAACAAACCCAGCGCTACAGCGGCTGTCATGGCAGGGATGGGGGGAAGCAGGGCATGGACAATGAAGGCAAGTCCAGTGGCTGCCACTGCCATGACGATCCCGGCTCCCAATCGGGAGACCGGGGCCGGGAAACGATTGGAGTGCATTCGTCAACCTTGATGCATGCAGGCGCTGAAATGCGAACCGGGTTCACGCTTGGTGTCGCAACATGCAGAACGCGAAATGCGTTCGTAATCGAAAAGGTGATTGTCTGAATCCCATGTCAGAGCTATTCCGGGATTACTCCGAGGCCGCCGCGCGTTCCGGCGCCTACGACGAAATGTTCGCCCCAGGCACCGTTGCCCGAAAGTCCTACGGCCAGGTGGACGGCGCACTTCGCGAGCTTTCGCTTGCGGATGTGAGCGCGCGTGCCGAGTCGATGGCGCGGACCTTCTTGGACCGGGGCGTGACCTTCGATTATGCGGGGGAGGAGAGACCCTTCCCGCTGGATATCGTGCCGAGGGTGATTCCGGCTGACGAGTGGGATGTCCTCGAGCGCGGGGTGGCGCAGCGGGTGCGGGCGCTGGAGGCTTTCCTGGACGATGTCTACGGGCGGATGGCGGTGGTCGCTGATGGCGTGGTGCCGCGGGCATTGGTGACCACGAGCGCGCATTTCCACCGTGCCGTGCATGGTTTCGAACCGGCCGGTGGCGTGCGGGTGCACGTGTCGGGTATCGACGTTGTCCGCGATGCGGCGGGCACCTTCCGGGTGCTGGAGGACAACGTCCGTGTGCCTTCCGGCGTGTCCTACGTGCTGGAGAACCGGCGGGCGATGGCGAAGGGTTTGCCGGAGGCGTTCGGGCAGCAGCACATCCGTCCGGTCGAGGAATACCCGCGGCGTCTGCTGTCGGCGTTGCGGAAGACGGCGCCGTCCGGGGTCGATGACCCCACGGTGGTGGTGCTTACCCCCGGTGTGTTCAACAGCGCCTACTTCGAACACACGCTGCTGGCCGGGTTGATGGGCGTTGAACTGGTCGAGGGCAGGGACCTGATCTGCCGCGGTAACCGGGTCTACATGCGCACCACGGCCGGTGAACAGCGGGTGGACGTGATCTACAAGCGGATCGACGACGAATTCCTGGATCCGCTGCAGTTCCGCTCCGATTCCATGCTCGGGTGTCCGGGACTCGTGAACGCGGCCCGGGCGGGCGGTGTGACGATCGCAAACGCCGTTGGAAACGGGGTGGCCGATGACAAGCTGGTCTATTCCTACGTGCCGGACCTGATCCGGTACTACCTGCACGAAGAGCCGGTGATCGCGAACGTGGAGACTTTCCGGCTGGAGGAGAAGGAAGCCCGGGAGCAGGTCCTGGACCGGCTCGAGGAACTCGTGGTCAAGCCGGTGGACGGTTCCGGGGGCAAGGGCCTGGTGATCGGTCCGGATGCTTCACGGGACGAGCTGGACGCCTTGCGGAAGCGGGTGCTGGCGGATCCGCGAGGCTGGATCGCGCAGCCGGTGCTGCAGCTTTCCACCGTGCCCACCCTCTCGGGAGACCGCTTCGGGCCCCGCCACGTGGACTTGCGTCCGTTCGCGGTCAACGACGGCGACGACGTCTGGGTGCTGCCGGGCGGGCTGACCCGGGTGGCACTGAAGGAGGGCTCGTTGATCGTGAACTCTTCCCAAGGCGGCGGTTCCAAGGACACGTGGGTACTCTCCGACTCCCCGCAACTGCCCGCCGTCGAACTGCCCCGTTCCTCCATCACGGTGCGTGAACAGGTCTCGGTCTGGCCCGTCGAAAGCAACTGGCGGGACCGCCAATCGGACCAGCAGCAGTGATCCGTCACGCTATGGTGCCGGAGCAGGATACATTCATCGTCACAACGCAGGACCCGAAGGAGGCACAGCCCCATGCTGAGCCGTATTGCTGAATCCCTTTTCTGGATCGGCCGTTACGTGGAGCGGGCCGACGGAACGGCCAGAATCCTGGACGTCCATCTAGAACGCCTAAACCACCTTCCGCTCGAGGAGCAACGCAGTGTGGCGAGGGAACTCCTGGCTGTCATGGGAGCCCGGCCACAGAGCGAGGAATTCGGCTTGCCGGAGCTGCTGCACGCCCTCGCCTACGACAAGACGAGTGCCACCTCGATTGCCGGGTCCCTGGGGGCCGCGCGTGAAAATGCGCGGCGCGCGCGCGAGACTGTGTCCTCGTCATTGTGGGAGAGCCTCAACACCACCTACTACGGGCTGAACCAGCACCGTAAAGACGTCGTGGGTACGTACCGCTTCTGCAACTGGGTCCTGGAACGCACCGCAATGGTCAGGGGCCTCGCGGACACTACGGTGAGCCACGACGAAAGCTGGCTCTTCCTGGTCCTCGGTCGCTCGCTCGAACGCGCCGACATGACCGCGCGGATGCTCTCCACCCGGGATGTGCTCTCCGCCGGAATGTCCTGGGTGAACATGTTGCGTTGCGCCGGCGCCTACGAGTCGTTCCTTCGGACCCGCCGTGCGGCGTTCGGAGACCAACACGCCGCGGAGTTCCTCCTGCTGGACCGTTTGTTTCCCCGCTCCATCGTCTTCGCCCTGCGCGACGCCGACGAATGCCTGGCCAAGCTGGATCCCTCCGCCCAGCGGGTGGGCTTCATCAACGACGCCCGTCGGATCGTCGGCCAGGCCCGTACCTTCCTTGAGTTCCATCGCACGGACGATCTCATGTCCGAGCTGCCCGAGCACATGGACCGGGTGCAGAAAGCCGTCACGCAGGCCTCCGACGCGATTTCCCGTAAGTACTTCAATCAGGCGGATGAACTGGCCTGGGTGGGAGAAGTTTCATGACCCGGCTGAGCATCGTCCACAAGACGGCCTACAAATACAACCGCCGAGTGACCCTGTCGTACAACGAGGCACGCATGACCCCGTTGACCGATCCGCAACAGGTGGTGCTTGAATCCTCGCTGAAGATCACGCCGTCGCAAGCTGCCGTGAGCACCTACCGTGACTATTGGGGTACCCGCGTCACCGCCTTCGATATGCAGATGCCGCACGAGCGCCTCGAAGTGGTGGCAACCACCACCGTTGAGGTCCACCGGGTGGAGCGGGTCGCCCTGGACGACGAGATTGTGGGCTGGGATGTGATGGCTTCCGACGAGATCCGGGACCAGTTCAGCGACTGGCTGCCACAGTCGCAGCTCACGGGTCCGGGGGAGGAAGTCCTCGGCATCATTCCCGCCGTCGTCGCCGGCAAGAATCCGCACGAGACAGCCATGGCCATTTTCGAATGGATGCGCGGCGAAATGAGCTATGTGAAGGGCACCACGGGCGTCACCACCAACGCCGAAGAAGCCTGGAACCAGCGTCAAGGAGTCTGCCAGGACCTGGCCCACTTGGCTATCGGCTCACTCCGCAGCTGCGGTATCCCGGCCCGGTACGTGTCCGGGTACATCCATCCGCGGCCCACGGCCGAGATCGGCGAAACCGTCGCGGGCCAATCCCACGCGTGGCTGGAATGGTGGGACGGCGAATGGCGCAGCTGGGATCCCACCAACCACAAGCCTGCCGGAGATCTCCACGTCACCGTGGCGCGGGGCCGGGATTACCGGGATGTTCCGCCCTTGAAGGGGATCTTGTCCGGGGGCGGCGGCTCAGGCCTCACCGTCACTGTCGAGATAACCCGGCTCACTTAGCAGGACCGCGGCCCTCCGCCTGGATTTACCAGGGGGAGGGCTTGTAGTCCTTCAGGAAGACGCCGTACTGGTCTTCGCCGTTTTCGCCCATGACGATGGGATCGTAGACACGCGCCGCTCCATCCACAAGGTCGAGCGGCGCGTGGAAGCCTTCCTCCATGAGCCGCACTTTGGTGTAATGCGGGCGTTCGTCCGTGATCCATCCGGTGTCGACGGCGGTCATCAGGATCCCGTCGCTGTCCAGCATCTCTTGTGCACTGGTCCGCGTCATCATGTTCAACGCGGCCTTTGCCATGTTTGTGTGCGGGTGCCCGGGGCCCTTGTAGGCGCGGGAGAACTGCCCTTCCATGGCCGAGACGTTCACGATGTACTTCCTGCGTGCGGTGGAACGCTTCATGGCCCCTCGGAGTCGGCTGACCAAGAGGAACGGCGCCGTGACGTTGCAGAGTTGAACCTCGAGCATCTCCAGCGGATCTACTTCGTCCACCACCTGGGTCCAGCTATTGATGGCCGCGAGGTCGGGAACCAGGCCGCCGGCATCGATCGCGGTGCCTGTCGCTATCCGCTCCAACGACGCGGAGCCCGTGGACAGCGCGAGCGAGGTAATCGCATCTCCCGCGAGCACGGGATGTTCCGTGACGCTGTGGGTGATGGCCAACGGGTGTTTGTCGTGGGCATGCCCGAAGGTGACGAGTTCGGGGCCGCCGTTGGCTGCCTCCAAGGCCTCAGGCAGCGGCTCGTCCTCGGCATCGACCAAGGGCTTGTACGCATTCCCCGAACGCCGGACGGTCTGGGCGGCGTTGTTGATGATGATATCGAGCGGGCCGGCTTCGTTGAGGGAATCGGTGAGGGCCATGACCTGTGAGGGGTCCCGGAGGTCGATGCCCACAATCCTGAGCCGGTGCAACCAGTCAGCACTGTCTTCCATGGCGGCGAAGCGTCGTGCCGCGTCTTTGGGGAAGCGGGTGGTGATCGTCGTGTGTGCGCCGTCGCGGAGCAAGCGGAGGGCGATGTACATGCCGATCTTGGCGCGCCCGCCCGTGAGGAGGGCGCGGCGTCCGCTGAGGTCGGTGCGGGCATCGCGCTTGCTGTGGCTGAAGGCCGCACATTCCGGGCACAACTGGTGGTAGAACGCGTCTACCTGCGTGTAGTGCTGCTTGCAGATGTAGCAGGGCCTGGAACGGATGAGGTGGCCGGCGATTTCGCCCGTCGCCGAGGTTGCCAGCTTGTTGCCGCGGGTTTCGTCGTCGATCCTGTCCGGGGCCGCGGTGGCGGTCAGTGCGATGACGGCGCGGTCGGCTTCCGCGATCTCGTCCCGTTTGGTGACCCGGCGATGCCGCTTGACGGCTTTGAACATCTTTCCCGTGGCACGACGGATTGCGACGTAGTCCGGGTGCTCCTCGTCGTAGGCGTGGATGGTGTTCAAGACCTTGAGGCAGGCCTGGATTTCTTCAGGCGTCAAATCGGCGGGGCTCATTGGGTCAATTTTACAGGGTCAGGCACAGCAAAGCCTCCCGGGCAACAGAGGCTGGAGGCCTGCTGTCGGCCGGGAGGCCGGGGGCTATCCTGGTTCCGGTGTTCCGGGTCAGACCTCTACCGAGTCCGCCTGGATTTTCGTGACCTGCTCCGCGGAGTCCCTGATGTCGGGGAACTTCTCCGTGGCAGCCTTGATTGCTTCCGGCACCGAGCGGCGGTACTCGGCAGCCAGGGCAAGCTCGGAACCGTCAGGCTCCGGTACTACCTGACCCTTGGCGAGTACGGTGATTCCGGATTCGGTGACCTTGAAGCCGCGCGCGCGGTCGAGGTCGGCATCCAATCCAATGGCGGCCCCGGCAGGAACCTTCACGTTCTTGTCGATGATGGCCCGCTTGATGACGGCGCCTTCACCGATGCGCACCTTGTCCATCAGCACCGAGTCCTGGATCCTGCTGGCCGGTCCAACGTAGACATCGTTGGAGAGGACGGACCCTTCCACGATTCCTCCGGAGATCACCGAGCCGCTGGCCACGATGGAGTCCAAAGCGGTGCCGACCGTGTTGTTGTCTCCCCGGACGAACTTGGCCGGCGGAGAGATGCTCTGCCGCGTGTAGATGGGCCATTCCGAGTTGTACAGGTTGAACACGGGGACCGGGGAAATCAGGTCCATGTGGGCGTCATAGAACGAATCGATGGTTCCAACGTCACGCCAGTAGGTGCGGTCGCGGTCGGTGGATCCGGGGATGTCGTTGAGCGTGAAGTCGTAGACGCCGGCCTCACCCTGGGACACGAAATAGGGGATGATGTCGCCGCCCATGTCGTGCTTGGTGTCCAAGCGCTCCGCATCGATGCGAAGTGCTTCCACCAGGGCATCGGCGTCAAAGACATAGTTGCCCATGGAAGCAAGGAACTGCGAGGGATCGGCGGCGAGGCCTTCCGTTTCAGCGGGCTTTTCCACGAACGCCGAGATCTTCTGGGGATCGTTCTTGTCGACCTCGATGACGCCGAACTGGTTGGCCATGTTCAGCGGCTGGCGGACGGCCGCAACCGTGGCCTTGGCTCCGCTCGCAACGTGCTGTTGAACCATTTGCTGGAAGTCCATGCGGTAGACGTGGTCCGCTCCGACAACCACCACAATGTCCGGGTTGGCGTCGTGAATCAGGTTCAGGGACTGGTAGATGGCATTCGCGCTGCCGAGGAACCAGCTCTTGCCCACGCGCTGCTGGGCCGGAACCGAGGCGACATATCTTCCCAGCTGGGTGGACATCCGCCAGGTCTCGGAGATGTGGCGGTCAAGACTGTGCGACTTGTACTGGGTCAACACCACGATCTGGAGGTACCCGGAATTGACCAGATTCGAGAGAGCGAAATCGATCAACCGATAGCCCCCCGCAAACGGCACCGCAGGTTTTGCCCTGTCTGCCGTCAATGGCATAAGGCGGTTTCCTTCGCCGCCTGCCAACACAATTGACAATACTTTCTTCAACGCCATGGTGTTTGCTCTCCCTGTACGTCTTTGTAGCCCCCGAAAAAAGCCCGGGTTGCCGGACCCTTTCACACTAGAACACATACTCCGGAAGGACTACGTTAGGTAGCGTGCGCGTAGACATTGTGACTAAAGAGTTTCCACCCGAAATCTATGGCGGGGCCGGTGTGCATGTTGCCGAGCTCAGCCGCGTCTTGGCGAAGCACGTGGATCTGCAGGTGCGTGCCTTTGGCGCGCCCCGTGATGCGGACTTCCACGGGGCAACGGTGACGTCGTATTCCACACCGGATGATCTGGGCGCGGCCAATGCCGCTGTCCAGACCCTTGGCGTGGATTTGCGCATCGTGCCGGACATCGCCGGAGCGGACCTGGTCCATTCCCATACCTGGTACGCCAACATGGCCGGCCACCTGGCGTCCCTGTTGCATGGGATACCCCACGTGCTCAGCGCACATAGCCTGGAGCCGTTGCGCCCATGGAAAGCGGAGCAGTTGGGTGGCGGCTACGCGTTGTCCTCATGGGTTGAAAAAACCGCCTATGAGGCTGCCGCCGCTATCATCGCCGTCTCGGAAGGCATGCGGAAGGACATCCTGCGCAGCTATCCGAACGTGGATCCCGCCAAGGTCCGCGTGGTCCACAACGGCATCGACGTCGACATGTGGCAGCCGGACGAAGGCGAAGACGCAATCCGTGCCCTCGGCATCGACCCCGCCAAGCCGAGTGTGGTCTTCGTCGGGCGCAACACCCGGCAGAAGGGCGTTCCTTACCTCCTGAAGGCTGCGGCCAGCCTGCCCGACGATGTGCAGCTTGTGCTGTGCTTGGGCGCGGCGGACACTCCGGAACTCGCGGCCGAAACGGCCCGGCTCATCGAGGAATTGCAGGGCAAACGCGAAGGTGTCCTGGTCATCGAACGCATGCTTCCGCGGCATGAGCTCATCCAGGTCCTCAGCCATGCCACGGCCTTCGCCTGCCCGTCGATCTACGAACCCCTCGGCATCGTCAACCTTGAGGCCATGGCATGTGGCGCAGCCGTGGTGGCCAGCGCTACAGGCGGCATCCCCGAAGTGGTTCAGCACGGTGAAACAGGACTGCTGGTGGAACTGGAGCAGGTCACGGACGGTACCGGCACCCCGCTGGATCCCGAAAAGTTCGTCGCAGATTTCGCCGCCGCCCTCAACGAGGTGGTGTCCGATCCTGCGCGAGCCAAGGTCATGGGCGCCGCGGGCCGCGTCCGGGCGGAGGAACACTTTTCCTGGGAATCGATCACCGAAACAACCCTTGAGGTCTATCGCTCGGTCCTCACCCCGTAGCCCACCAGCCCAACTGACTCGCAGTAAGTGTCGTTATGAGGGCTCATAACGACAACAAATGCGAGTCAGTTGGGGAAGAACGACGGCGGCGCCGCACCCCCGCTGAGGGGTGCGGCCCTTCAAGGCGAGGAGGCTCTTCTCCTCGGCGGGTGCCTCGCCGCTTGCCCTCTGCGCCTGGAAGTAGCCCCGGGCTTCGTCCTGGCGTTCCTTCTCGGCCCCCGAGGCGATGGCCGCCCGCAAGTGCTCCGGACCGTAGCCGAAGGAATCGACCAGGTCCAGGGCGTGGGGACGGATCTTGACGAGCAGCCTGTTGATGTAGGCCCCCACAGTGCGTCCGCGCTGCATGGAGAGGCGGCCGTTCATGAGGTACCAGGACAAGTGCTTCTCAATGAGCGAAAGGCCGAACAGGTCGCGGAGCCAGGTCAGCACTCGCAAGGTGCCCGGATCGCCGACCTTGCCAAGGGCTTCCGTGAACGCTTCCCATTGCAGTAGCTCGGCGTGGGCCTGGGCGGCTTCAATCAGATCGTCCTGGTGCTGGTTGAACAGGGCGGCGCCTTGGTGCTGCGGAAGCTTGTTCGCACCCTTGAGCGCCGAACCGACCTCCGCCACCATGGACTGCACCCGGTCCGTCAGGAGCGTGCGTTGGCCTTCCTCGTCCCGCAGGGCCAAAGCAGCCTTCTGGACTGATCCGGTGTCCGCCACGAACTGCGCCACTTGCCGCAGGCCGGTCCGGTTGATGGCGACGTCGGCAGCCTGGGCAGCGACGAAGCGGGCCAGCACGCCAAAGTCGACATTGCGGAACTCTTTGGCATAGTCCGCCAGGAGGCGCTTAGCCACGAGCTGCAGAAGCACGGTGTTGTCCCCTTCGAAAGTGGCATAGACGTCCAGGTCCGCACGCAGCGAGGCGAATCGGTTCTCGATCAGGAATCCGGCGCCGCCGCAGGCCTCGCGGCACTCTTGCAGGGTGTCGAGGGCGTGCCAGGTGCTCATCGGCTTGAGGGCGGCGGCCAGGGTCTCGAGGTCCTGGCGGTCGGCGTCGGTGTCGTGCCGGCCGGAGAAGACATCGTCGAACTTTTCGAGCAGCTGCTCATGCGCGAAGCTCGCCGCAACGGTGGTGGCAAGGCGAGTGAACAAGCGGCGCTGGTGCCGCTGGTAGTCCAGCAGTACTTCCTCGTCCGTGGGGGATGAGGCGTTGAACTGGCGCCGTTCGGCGGCGTACCGGATGGCTGTCGTCAAGGCCACCTTGCTGGCTGCGACTGCGGCTCCGTCGAGGGAGACCCGGCCTTGCACCAAAGTACCCAGCATCGTGAAGAAGCGCCGTCCCGGGCTGGCGATCGGCGAGGTGTATTCGCCGTCGGGGGCGACGTTGCCGTAACGGTTGAGCAGGCTGGTGCGCGGGACGCGGACGTCGGTGAAGTGGAGGCGGCCGTTGTCGATCCCGTTGAGCCCGCCCTTGATACCGTCGTCCTCGCCGCCGATTCCGGGCAGGAACTCTTTGGTGTCCGGGTCCCTCAGCTCGACATAGAACGCGTGGACGCCATGGTTCACATTGCGGGTGACCAGTTGGGCGAATACGACGGCGGCCAGGCCATCCTCGGCTGCGTTGCCGATGTAGTCCTTCCACGCGGCGCGGAACGGAGTGTTGATGACGAACTCCTGGGTGGCCTCGTCGTAGGTGGCCGTGGTGGCAATGCTCGCAACATCGGAGCCGTGCCCGGTTTCGGTCATGGCGAAGCAGCCGGGGATCTCCAGGCTCATGATCCCGGGCAGCCATTTGTCCTGGTGCTCTTTCGTGCCGAGGTGCATCACGGCTGAACCGAAGAGGCCCCACTGGACGCCGGCCTTGATCTGCAGTGATGGATCGGCAGTGACGAGCTCCTCGAAGCCGGCGATGTTGCCGCCGTGGTCATCCGAACCGCCCAGGCTGGTGGGGAAAGCCCGGTGCACGGCGTTGTTGTCCACGAGGTACTTGAGCTGCCCGAAGACGCGCTTGCGGTGCTCGGTATGCGTCAAGCCTTCGATCTTGTGCACCTCGGGGCGGCCCGCGAGGTCACGTGCCGTGTGCCGGATGTGGGCCCACTTGCCGAGCAGCAGTTCGCCAAGGGCCGCTACGTCCACCGTGGGGGCGGGCTCAACTGGCTGTGTGGTTGCAGCCGTTTCCGCGGCCACCCGGTTGCTGGAGGAGGTGCGGTCCACTACTTCAGTCATGGTCATTCCTTCTTTGGTTCCGAACAACGTGGAGTCATTGCTGATATTCAGGGGAGTTGATCTTGAGTTCCGGGGCGATTCCCACGCACAGCCAATCGGTGATCCGGGCCGCCATGGTTTCCTGGTCGGGCTTAGCGGGGGAGGCGGGACTGCCGAGCCACCTCTCGCCGGCATTGCGGACAAGCCCGATGGCGGCGGTGGGCCAGTAGTCGATCAACGCTTCCTTTTCCGCCCCCAGGTGTTCCCGCATGGGCCTGGCGATCATGGCGCTGATTGATTCGAAGAAGTGGCCAAGGGCTCCCGAAGCTGCGATGGCGTCTTGCGCCGATGGTTCCCCTTGCGAGAGCCGCGTGATGAACGCGTAGACGGCGGGGCTGGACTCCGCCATCTGCAGGTACGCGGAAACCATGGCGAACAGGCCTTCGCGGGGAGTTTGAGCGCTTTCTGCCGCTTCCTTCATTCGTCGTTGCATTTGTCCGAGGACTACTTCGCCCATGGCTTGCTGCAAGCCGGCTTTGTCCCCGAAATAGCGGTAGTACACCGACTTGGAGGTGCTGGCCGCGGTCGCGATGTCCTCCATGGAGGCGTCGCTGCCCAGTGCATGGACGGCTTTGCGGGCGGCCTTGATGAGTTCCCGCCGGCGTTCTTCGCGGTGGACCTGCCAGCGGGCGGCACGGCCGTCGACGGCGGGAGCCTCGCTGTCCGTGGGGGGCGGGGTCACGGCGTCGCGGTCGGCGGGAAGTCCTGGGCTGGGGATGTTCACGATACTCAGCGTATCAGGTACGCTGGGTATCAGTAACCCGATGTGATCTAAGGAGCAACGCATGCCTGCAGCAGCACATTCCGCGAGCGCGCCACACGAATCCCCGGTAGCCCCGGGTACAGTCCGCAAGGCAGTGGTGGTTGGCGGGAACAGGATCCCCTTTGCCCGTACCGGGGGCGCCTACACCAAATCCTCGAACCAGGACATGCTGACGGCTGCACTGGACGGGCTGATCGCACGCTTCGGCCTTCAGGAGGAACGGATCGGTGAAGTCGCAGCCGGAGCTGTCCTGAAGCACTCCCGCGACTTCAACCTGACACGCGAAGCGGTGCTTGGCTCGGCCCTTTCGCCGGAGACACCCGCCTACGATCTCCAGCAGGCGTGCGCCACCGGCCTTGAAACCGTCCTGGGCCTCGCCAACAAGATCAAGCTTGGCCAGATCGACTCGGCCATCGCCGGCGGCGTCGACTCTGCCTCCGATGCCCCGATTGCCGTCAGCGAGGGCCTCCGCGAGGTCCTGCTCGACCTCAATCGCGCCAAGTCCCTGCCCGATCGGCTCAAGGTCCTCTCGCGGCTGCGTCCCAAGGACCTCGCCCCGGATGCTCCGAACACAGGGGAACCGCGTACCGGCCTGTCGATGGGAGAACACCAGGCGCTGACCACGGCCCAATGGAAGATCAGCCGCGAAGCCCAGGACGAGATCGCGTTCAACAGCCACCACAACCTCGCCGCGGCCTACGATCGTGGCTTCTTCGATGACCTCGTCACTCCATACCGCGGGCTGAGCCGTGATTCGAACCTCCGGCCCGATACGTCCATGGAGAAGTTGGCCACCCTCAAGCCCGTCTTCGGCAAGAGCCTTGGCGCGGAGGCCACCATGACGGCCGGCAACTCGACTCCGCTCACGGACGGCGCCTCCACGGTGCTCCTCGGCACTGAGGACTGGGCTGACGCCCGTGGCCTGCCCAAGCTGGCCGTCGTCGTTGACGGAGAGGCGGCCGCCGTCGATTTCGTCCACGGCAAGGACGGACTCCTCATGGCCCCGGCCTTTGCAGTACCGCGACTCCTCGCACGCAACGGGCTGTCCTTCGAAGACATCGACTTCTTCGAAATCCACGAAGCCTTCGCGGGCACCGTCCTGAGCACGCTCGCCGCATGGGAAGACGAGGAATTCGGCCGAACCAGGCTGGGACTGGACGGTGCGTTCGGCAAGATCGACCGCGCCAAGCTCAACGTCAATGGCTCGTCCCTCGCCGCCGGACATCCTTTTGCCGCCACTGGAGGACGCATCGTGGCTTCGCTGGCGAAGATGCTCCACGACAACGGCCCGGTTGACGGCCGCCCTGCGCGCGGACTCATTTCCATCTGCGCTGCCGGAGGGCAGGGCGTCGTCGCGATCCTCGAGGCCTACTCCGCTCCGGAAGGTCGGTAACCGGCATGACGGACAAATACACGCAGTTTGTCAGCCACGGGATCGGCAAGGACCTGGCCAAAAAGCTCGGACTGCCCCAACCTGCCGTGCTCCGGAGGTACAAAGAGGGAGAGCCGCTGGTTCCGGGGCCGGTCCTGGTACTCGGGAGCGGCAACGGCAGAACCGCCGGCTCCGACGACTTGGCTGCCGCCCTGGCGGGCTGGGGCCTCGACGTTCGGCGTTCCGCCTTGCCCAAGGAAAAGCTGGGTGCGATCGTCCTGGTGCTTGACGCCGTCGAGCATCCGGAAGAGCTTGCCGGACCGGTTCTCACTGCGGCTCCGTCGCTCCGCGATTTGGCCCCCGGCGCGCGGGTGGTCACGATCTCCCGCACCTCGGCGTCCGCTGCCACCCCGGCTGTTGCCGCCGGCCGTCAAGGCGTCGACGGGCTGCTCCGTTCGCTCGCCAAGGAACTCCGGGCGGGTGCCACGGCCAACGGCATTCTCCTCGGGGACGGTGCCGGCACCACGAGCCCGAGCACGCTCGGCGCGCTGCGCTTCTTCCTGTCCGGCCGGTCCGCGTTCGTGGATGGTCAGTTCCTGACCGTTACCTCAGGCGCCGGCCAACTTTCCGCCGACCCCGACAAGCCCTTGGCCGGGAAGGTCGCCGTCGTGACGGGAGCCGCCCGTGGGATCGGCGCGGCGATCGCACGGACGCTGCACCGGGACGGCGCCCGGCTCGTGGTGGTGGATATTCCCGCGGCGGGTGACCACCTCGCCGCCGTCGCCAACGAGGTTCATGGCACTGCCCTGCAATTGGACATCACGGCCGGGGACGCCGGGAGGCGGATCATCGACCACGCCGTGGAACGCCATGGCGCGCTGGACATCGTCATCCACAACGCGGGTATTACCCGGGACAAGCTCCTGGCCAACATGGATGAGGGCCGCTGGAATTCCGTCATCGGCGTGAACATCGCCTCGCAGTTGAGAATCAACGAGGCACTCCTTGGTGCGGACCAGCTCCACAAAACCCCGCGGATCGTATCCGTGGCCTCTACGAGCGGCATCGCGGGCAACCGCGGGCAGACAAACTACGCCGCATCCAAAGGGGGAGTGATCGGCATGGTGAGGGCCACGGCGCCCTTGCTGGCTGAACGCGGCAGCTCCATCAACGCCGTCGCGCCCGGCTTCATAGAGACAGACATGACCGCCCGGATCCCCTTCGCTACCCGGGAAGTAGCCCGCAGGCTTAATTCGCTGCAGCAGGGAGGCCTGCCCGGCGACGTGGCAGAGGCAATCGCGTTCCTGGCATCGGACGAGGCCGGTGGAATCACGGGAGAAGTGCTCAGGGTCTGTGGACAGAACCTGGTGGGTGCATGACTACGGAACAACCGCTCATCCTGGGGGAACTGCCGTCCCTCTCTAAGCTGTATGTGAACGCGGCGGCGACGGCGGCACGGCGGAGGGTGATGGGGTTCCAGGCAGCCACCGCGCTGCCCCACGGGAGCCACGAGGTCCGCGGGGTGCGGGCCGACGTCGCGAACCTCACCGCCTACCAGCACCTGATCGGGGAGACAGCGAATGACGCACTGCCGGCGGGCTTCATCCATGCCCTTGCGTTCCCGGTTGCCATGAGCGTGCTGAACCGGGACGATTTCCCGCTTCCCTTGCTGGGGATGATCCATTTGAAGAACCATGTGGAGCAATTGCGGGCAGTCCAGTTCAGTGAGCCGCTCGACGTCCGGTCCTGGGCAGAGCACATGCGCGGCCACAGGGCTGGAACCCAGCTGGACGTCGTCGCCGAAGTCCGGTCAAGCAACGGCGGGGCCTTGCTCTGGCGCGGCGTCTCGACGTACCTCGCCAAGGGGGTCTTCCTTCCGGGAGTCGACAAGGCCGCCGCGGCCGCCGCTCCACCGGAGTTCAGGGCGCCCGCACCAACCGCCGTCTGGCAGCTCGGAGTGGATACCGGCCGCCTGTACGCCGCCGTATCCGGGGACTTCAATCCGATCCACTTGAGCCTGCTCTCGGCCAAGGCGTTGGGCCTGCCGCGGTCGATCGCGCACGGCATGTACCTTGCGTCCCGGGCCTTGGCTGACGTGGGCTCGGTGAAGTCGGAAGCGTTCCGGTGGGACGTGAACTTCGAGGCGCCGGTGTTCCTTCCGGCGCGGGTGGCCCTGGAAATCGGCACGGTCCACTCCGCGTCAGGCTCGTGGGAGCGTTCGGACTACGTGGCCTGGAACCCGCGAAGCGGCAGGAGGCACTTCAGCGGATCCGTGACGGCGCTGTAGGGCGCCGGTTTCGGGTTCCAGGTTCAGGGGCAAGCTTCAGGGTCACGGTCCAGGGTCCAACAACAGCTACGACGACGGCGGTCACCCACGCGGGCGGCCGCCGTCGTCGCGCCTGACGGAGCCGGATTCAGAGCCGGGTCCCGGAGCCGGGTTCGACGGCGGATTCATTGCCGGTGGTGAATTCCCAGTAATGCAATTTAATAAATGTGATGAACGCCGCATTAGCGTCCGAAAAGGCAAATTCAGGTTAAACAAACAAGGCCTGGAATTCTCAGAATTCCAGGCCTTGCAATTGTGCGCGGAGGGGGACTTGAACCCCCACCCCCTTTCGAGGACTAGCACCTCAAGCTAGCGCGTCTGCCATTCCGCCACCCGCGCAGGTGGTGTTCGGAGCGTTCGTTCTGCGCCTCTCGGCGCTTCTCTTTCCTCCGAAGCAGCGAGAAAAACTCTAACACGGTTTCTGGGAAATAAAAAAACCGGAGCTCGAGACGGCGCTGTCAACGGCAATTGGGCCTCGCCAATCCGCGCCAAAACGCGGGAAAGCGCGCGGCCAAACGGGCATGCGGTGGGTAGGCTGAGGGAAGCGCGCGGGGAGCGTCCGCACCACCTGCCTTCCCGACGGAGTACGTCCATCCCAGCCAGCAAGGAGAGTTCCATGACTGATATCCGACCCGAGGACGAAGTAGTCCGGATCTGCCAGGAACTCATCCGCATAGACACCTCGAACTTCGGTGACGATTCCGGTCCTGGCGAACGCGCCGCAGCGGAATACACGGCGGCGCTTATTAATGAAGTTGGATTGGACGCGGAAATCTTCGAGTCGGCTCCGGGCCGGGCCAATGTTGTCACGCGCATGGCCGGGGAGGACCCCTCGGCCGGCGCACTGGTGGTGCACGGCCACCTCGACGTGGTTCCGGCGCTCAAGGACCAGTGGTCCGTGGATCCCTTCAGCGGCGAACTCAAGGATGGACTCATCTGGGGACGCGGCGCCGTGGACATGAAGGACATGGACGCCATGATCCTCGCGGTCATGCGTGACTTCGCCCGGACGGGACGCAAGCCCAAGCGCGACATCATCTTTGCCTTCTTCGCCGACGAGGAAGCCGGGGGCAACCACGGCGCGCGCTACGCCGTCGAGCATCGCAGGGAACTCTTCGACGGCGCAACGGAAGCGATCTCCGAGGTAGGTGGGTTCTCGGCCACCATCGGGGGCCAGCGCACCTACCTGCTGCAGACCGCGGAGAAGGGACTTTCCTGGCTGCGCCTCGTGGCGCACGGCCGTGCCGGGCACGGCTCGCAAATCAACACCGACAACGCGATCACCCGCCTGGCCGGGGCAGTCATGAGGATCGGCGAATACCCCTGGCCGATTGAGCTGACCCCCACTACCCGTCAGTTCCTCGACGGCGTGACGGAACTGACCGGCGTCGAGTTCGATCCGGACAATCCCGAGGCCCTGCTGAAGGAACTCGGCACCGTCGCCCGCTTCGTCGGAGCCACCCTTCAAAACACCTCGAACCCCACGCTGCTGAGCTCCGGATACAAGCACAACGTCATCCCCGAATCGGCCGAAGCGCTGGTGGACTGCCGCACGCTCCCCGGCCAGCAGGAGATGGTCTTCGAAACCGTCAAGAAACTCGCCGGAGACGGCGTGGAGGTCAGCTACGTCAACAAAGACGTGTCCCTGGAAGTGCCGTTTGCCGGCAACCTGGTGGACGCCATGATCGATGCCTTGCACTCGGAAGACCCCGGCGCCAAAGTGCTGCCCTACACCTTGTCCGGCGGCACCGACAACAAGTCGCTCAGCAAGATCGGCATCACAGGCTACGGATTCGCCCCGTTGATGCTCCCGGAGGAACTCGACTTCACTGGCATGTTCCACGGGGTCGACGAACGCGTTCCTGCCGATTCGCTCAAGTTCGGATCCAGGGTGCTCAACACCCTGCTCAGCAACTACTAGGGAGAACGCCTTGACCCCCGAAGAGATCCTGCCGGACGAGATGCTCCGCCGCATCCGGGACCGCGCCGCGGGGTACGACCAGAACAACTCGTTCTTCCACGAGGATCTTGAGGAGCTCGCCGCGGCGGGATACCTGAAGATCTTCGTCCCGGAGTCCGACGGCGGACTGGGGCTCGGGCTCGAAGCCGCGGCGGCGCTTCAGCGCCGGCTTGCCACGGCTGCCCCGGCCACGGCGTTGGCCGTCAACATGCACCTTGTCTGGACCGGCGTCGCGCACGTCCTGGCGAGGCGCGGCGACGGCTCCCTCGACTTTGTGCTGAAGGAGTCCGGACACGGCGAGGTCTTTGCCTTCGGGATTTCCGAGCCGGGAAATGACTCCATGCTCTTCGACTCAGGGACCACGGCGGAACCGCAGCTGGACGGCGGGTACAGCTTCACCGGGCGGAAGATCTTCACGAGCTTGTCGCCGGCATGGACCCGCCTCGGCATCTTCGGCAAGGATGGCGGCGCACGGGAGGGGAGTGGTGAGCTGGTTTTCGGCTTTATCCAACGCGACGCACCCGGCCACGAGACACTGAATGACTGGGACACCCTGGGCATGCGGGCAAGCCAATCGAACACCACGCTCCTCCACGGCGCCATGGTGCCGCCGGAACGGATCTTCCGGAAACTGCCCGTAGGACCCAACCAGGATCCGTTGATCTTCGCGATCTTCGCGTGCTTCGAAACGCTGCTTGCCGCGGTCTACACAGGCATCGCGGAGCGGGCATTCACGCTGGCGGTCGAGGCCGTCAAGCGCCGTACCTCGGCCAAGTACGGGGGCCGAAGCTTTTCGCAGGACCCGGACATCCGCTGGAAGATTGCCGACGCCGCCATGGGAATGGATTCCATCCAGCCGCATTTGGCGTCGGTGGCCCGTGACGTGGATGCCCTGGTCGATCACGGGTCGCAGTGGTTTCCCAAGTTCGTGGGGCTCAAAGTGCGGGCCACGGAGAACGCCCGGACCATCGTGGACGTGGCGATACGAGTTTCGGGAGGCTCCAGCTACTTCCGGGGCTCCGAACTCGAACGGCTGTACCGCGATGTGCTGGCCGGGATCTTCCATCCCTCCAATGAGGAATCCGCGCACACCACAGTTGCCAACGCGTGGCTTGGTCCGCTCGAAAGCTGAAACACTCGAACGCTGGAGCGGGGACCCTGAAATAACGGCCGTGCTGCTTACACGGTGCGCTGTACGTTGAGTACTCTGCGGCGCAGCCAGAACCGGCGACCGCCGCCGATATAGAGGATGCTCCGCTCCAGTTCCCACTTGCCGTATTCGGAGTGCTCCACGAGCCGACGCCGCGCCTCGGGCAAGGAATCGTCAGGGCTGACGGTCAGTACGAGGTACTCGTACTGCCTTGCGTAGTCCCGCTGACGCTCCACTGAACTGCTCAGAAATTGTTCTCTCATCCCTCTCCATTTTCGTCTTTTTCGGGCTAACGTGAAGTCATGAGCATCGATCCGCGTGTCGCGCTTCAGTCATTGACAGCAGCCTTGGAAGAGCACCTGATTGCCGCTTCCGCCCGCCGGGGCGAAGGAGATCCCACTGTGGAGGCAGCGTTTTTCGCCGTTGCAGATGCCTTTGAGGTATATGAGGACTCACTATACGAGGCCTACTCGGAAGTCACACCACTTCAGGTGTTCGACGACGATGAAGAAGATGACGACGAGGACAACAATGAACTCCTCGACGAAGACGAGCTGGAGATCCTCGACCAGTAAGCCCGATCAGTAATGCCCGAGTTTCAGTTGAGTCAGATCGCTGAAACGTCTTCCAGTGCCCTCGAAATTTCGGCGGGAAGAGGCGAAAGCTGCGCATCGAGCAGTTCCTTGAGCTGGACCGCATTGCGTGCGCCCACTATGGCGGTGGATACCCCAGGGCGCGAGAGCAGCCAGCTCAGGGAAACATCGACGGCGGACCGTCCCAAGCCGCGCGCAGCCATGGCTGCCGCTTCGACGATCCGTGCTCCCCGCGCATCGAGGTACTTCTCGACGTAGCCGCTGAGGCGGCCTTCAGCCGCCCGTGATTCGGACGGAATCTGTCCGCGGTATTTGCCGCTGAGCACTCCGCGGCCGAGGGGCCCCCACGCCATGAGGCCGAGGCCGGCGTCCTCGATGGCAGGCACCAGTTCGTCTTCGGGCTTCCTGTGCAGGAGCGAGTATTCGGATTGGTTGGCCACCAGGGTGAATCCCGCGATCGCCGCAGCCTTGGCGGTCTGCCAGCCGTTGTAGTTGGAGATGCCGACGTACCGTGCGCGGCCCGAGCGCAACGCGAGGTCCAGCGCGGAAAGGGTTTCCTCGAGCGGTACGTTTCCGTCCCAAGCGTGCGCGAACCAGATGTCCACGTAGTCGGTTCCCAAGCGGGCGAGGCTGGCGTCGAGAGCGGACAGCATGGATCCGCGGGACGCATCGACGCTGCGCCGGCCGTCCGACGTCGAGACGCCCGCTTTCGTGGAGAGGACAACCTCCGAACGCGCCACAACGTCCCCCAGCATGGAACCCAGCAGGGCTTCGGCCCGTCCACCGGCGTAGGAAGCGGCGGTATCGATCATGGTGCCGCCGGCAGCGATGAACGTATGGAGCAGTTCCCGTGCATCCTGTTCGTCCGTTTCTTCCGCCCAGGACATAGTGCCCAGGGAAAGGGTGGACACCCGAAACCCGCTGTTGCCGACGTAACGCTGCTGCATAGCTGATAGCTTACGGGGAGATCGGGTAGATCATGACGTAGGGTCTATTCACGTGAACTGGATAGAAGCAGCCTTCCTTGGCCTCGTGCAGGGCCTGACAGAATTCCTTCCGATTTCTTCAAGCGCACACCTGCGAATTGTCGGCTCGTTCCTGCCCAATGCGGCGGATCCCGGAGCTGCTTTCACGGCCATTACCCAGCTAGGCACCGAGACGGCCGTCATCGTTTTCTTTTGGCGCGACATCGTCAGGATTGTCCGCGCCTGGTTCGGATCGCTGCGGGGGAAAGTCTCCAGGGATGATCCCGACGCGCGGATGGGCTGGTTGGTCATCCTCGGCAGCGTGCCTATCATCGTGCTCGGCCTGCTCTTCCAGGACCAGATCGAATCCGTCCTGCGCAGCCTGTGGATCGTCGCCACGATGCTCATCGTCTTTGGCATGATCCTCGCGGTGGCCGACGCCGTCGGCAAGCAGGAACGCGAGCTGAGCCAATTGACCTTCAAGCACGGCATCCTTTACGGGCTGGCCCAGGCCATGGCTCTCATCCCGGGCGTCTCCCGCTCCGGCGGAACCATCACGGCCGGCCTCTTGATGGGGTACACGCGTGAAGCCGCCGCACGGTATTCGTTCCTGCTTGCCATACCCGCTGTCTTCGGCAGCGGCCTGTACCAGCTGTACAAGGTGGTCTCGAAGGAAGGAATCACCGGACCCTTCGGCCTTCCGGAAACAGCCTTGGCCACCGTTATCGCCTTCGTGGTGGGCTTCATCATCATTGGCTGGTTCCTGAAATTCATTTCCACCCACAGCTACCGTGCCTTTGTGTGGTACCGCATTCTCCTGGGACTAGCCCTCTATGTATTGCTCGGTTTCAATGTCATCAGCGCCTAGCACTATGGTTGAGGCTGTGAAATCGTGGATCTCCCGCCCTGTGCCTGAACTACCCGGCAGCATGCCCCCGTTGAGGCTGTTCGACACCGCCCTCGGGTCCCTCGTGGAGGTCGAGCCACGTACGGAGCAATCCATGTACGTCTGCGGCATCACGCCGTACGACGCCACCCACATGGGCCACGCCGCCAGCTACGTCGCCTTCGACCTGCTCAACCGGGCATGGCGGGACAGCGGCCAGCGCGTTGCGTACGTCCAGAACGTCACCGACGTCGACGATCCGCTCCTGGAGCGGGCCACCGCCACCGGCGTTGACTGGCGGGAGTTGGCTGCGAGCCAGATTGAGCTTTTCCAGACCGACATGGACGCCCTCAATGTGCTGGCCCCGAATTACTACATCGGAGCCGTCGAAGCGATCCCGATGATCGTTCCGGCTATCGAGAAATTGATCGCGGACGAGCTCGCCTACCGCGTGCACGGCACGGGTGGCGAACCCGACGGCGACGTCTACTACGACGTCGAGGCAGCCGGCAAGGCGTCGGATAGCCCGGACGCGTGGACCCTCGGGGACATTTCGGGGCTCGGCGAAGTGGAAATGCTCGAGCTTTTCGCCGAGCGCGGCGGCGATCCCGGCCGCTCCGGCAAGCGGAATCCCCTTGATCCCCTGCTATGGCGCGTTGCCCGCGACAGTGAGCCGAGCTGGCCGGGCGCAAGCCTCGGTGACGGACGTCCCGGCTGGCACATCGAATGTACGGTCATCGCGCAGAAGTACCTGCCGGAACCGTTCACCGTGCAGGGCGGCGGATCTGACCTCGTTTTCCCGCACCACGAAATGGGCGCCGGACACGCGTATTCGCTAAGCGGCATTCCCCTGGCACGCCACTACGCCCATGCTGGAATGGTGGGCCTGGACGGTGAAAAGATGAGCAAGTCCAAGGGCAACCTGGTGCTGGTGTCCAAGCTCCGTGCAGCAGGCGAAGAGCCCGCCGCAATCCGCCTGGCGATCCTGGCCAACCACTACCGCTCGGATTGGTCCTGGACCGATGAAGGCTTCGCCCAGGCCAAGGAACGCCTCAACACGTGGCGGGCCGCCCGGGACATCGCTCCCGAGGGAACAGCGGCGGAATTGCTGACGCGGATGCGTGCCGAGCTGGCCAACGACCTGAATGCTCCCGGCGCGGTCGCCGCCGTCGATGCCTGGGCCGCGGCGGCTCTCAGTAATCCGTCCACCGCTAATCCGAGTGCACTGGATTCCGCCCTGGTGAGCGACGCGATCAACGGATTGCTCGGCGTCGAGCTCTAAGCAACGCGGGGTCACTTACGGCCCATAATGTCCCCTTGGACGGGCCGTAAGTGACCCCGCGTTGGGTTAGGGCTTGTCCTTGCCCCTGCGCTTGAGATAGCGCTCGAACTCGCGGGCGATGGATTCGCCACTGGCCTCCGGCAGGTCGGCCGTGTCCTTGGCCTCCTCGAGCTGCCGCACGTAGGCGGCGATTTCCGGGTCTTCGGTGGCCAGTTCGTCCACGCCCCGCTCCCAGGCCTCGGATTCCTCGTTGAGGGCGTGGGTGTCCAGCGGCACCTGGAGCAGGTCCTCGATCCTGTTCAAGATGGCCAGTTGCGCCTTGGGGGAGGGCGGTTGGGCGACATAGTGCGGCACGGCCGCCCACAGCGACACCGTGGGCAAGCCCGCGAGCAGCGCGAATTCCGCCAGCACGCCCACAATGCCTACCGGACCCTCGTACTGCGAAGCCTCCAGGTTCAACCGCTGCCGCAATCCGCTGTCGTCCGAGGTGGTGCTCACGGGGATCGGGCGGCTGTGCGGGACATCGGCCAGAAGGGCGCCGATCAACACCACATAGTCGACCTTGAGCGTTTCAGCGTGGACCAGAAGCTCGGCCGTGTAGGCACGCCAGCGGTAGGACGGCTCGGTGCCGAGCACGAACACCACATCGACGTTGCTGTCCGGGACGCTGGCCTTGTACAAGCGCGTGGAAGGCCACTTCACTTTGCGCGTCCCGGCGGCCGTGCGTCGCACAGTCGGCCTGGTGAACTGGAAGTCGTAATAGTCGTCGGCATCAACGGATGCCACTTTCTTTCCTTGCCACAACTTGTTCAAGTAGTGCAGGGAATCGCTGGCCGCCTCACCGGCGTCGTTCCAACCTTCGAAAGCCGCGAGCATCACGGTGATGCGCTGACCTTCGGCTACAGGCTGGAGAAGGCGCTCAGGCTCCGGTGAAGTGGCCTGTCCGTCAGGGGCTCCGTCCAAACTGTTCATTCACTCACCCTACGTCCAACACCGCCACCGATGCATGGCGTGCGGGGACCGGCGTGGCCATACTTCGCCCCGGGCGTAGAGCGGCAATCGCCCTGCCTCCTTCCACGTAGACTTTAGGCATGCTTGCTTCAGCCACCCAGCCCTTTGTAAAAGCCGAGCTCAAAGCCGCGCTATGGGACATGGATGGCACCCTGGTGGACACCGAGCCGTATTGGATTGCCGCAGAGCGCACCCTCGTGGAGTCCTACGGAGGCGCCTGGAGCCATGAACAAGCCATGCAGCTCGTAGGGCAATCGCTCATGCACTCGGCCGGCATTCTCCAAAAGGCTGGAGTGAACCTGGAGAAGCGGGAGATCGTTGACTCCTTGAGCGCCCAGGTCATCGACCGCCTCCGCGTCGAGGTGCCGTGGCGGCCCGGTGCCAAGGAGCTGCTGGACGAGCTGTATCAATCGGGCGTCCGCTGCGCCCTCGTGACGATGTCCGAAGGCCCGATGGCGCGGGAAGTCGTCGCCAACCTCCCCAAGCCCTACTTCGAGTTCCT
This sequence comes from Arthrobacter sp. 01T428, assembly GCF_056398685.1. NCBI lineage: Bacteria > Bacillati > Actinomycetota > Actinomycetes > Micrococcales > Micrococcaceae > Arthrobacter > Arthrobacter sp. 01T428. Next base: position 205,212 of record NZ_JBFTPW010000006.1, read on the forward strand.
CATCACGGGGGACACCGTCAGCCAAGGAAAACCCCACCCCGAGGCTTACCTCGCCGCCGTCGAGCGGCTCCGGGACACGGATCCTGCGCTGACCGTGGATCACTGCGTCGCCCTCGAGGATTCCGTGCCGGGCGTTGCGTCCGCGATCGCCTCCGGGGTGGTCACGGTGGGAATTCCGCACCAAATGGCTTTGCCCGAGGATGCCCGCCGGGCAACCTGGGACACCCTGCAGGGACGGAAGGTCTCCGACCTTGAGGCGCTTGTCGCCGCCCGCGCTTCCGCCACCATGCCCGCCGCGGCTTTCCTTGGACAGGCAAACTAAGTGAGCACTCCCCGGAACGGTGGCCACAGCACACGTAGCAGCAGGAAGGACGGGATTCCGCTCGGCCGCATCGCGGGAATCCCCGTGTACCTTGCGTACTCCTGGTTCATCATCGCCGCGTTCACGGTGATCGTCTTCGGCCCGGCGCTGCTCATCCGAGACCACACGTTGGGTATCGCCGCGTACTTCGTTGCCTTTGCTTACGCGCTGCTCCTTGCGTTCTCGGTCCTTGTCCACGAACTCGCCCATGCGTTGAGCGCCAAGGCCTTCAACTGGCCCACCGAGAAGATCGTGTTGAATCTCTGGGGCGGGCACACGCAATTCGAAAGCTTCATCGCGTCCCCGGGCCGTTCGGTGGTTGTCGCCTTGGCGGGGCCCGCCGCGAACTTTGTCCTTGCGGGGGCCACATGGCTGCTGCGAGCGGCAAATGACTTCACTGGGGTAGCGGACACGCTGACGAACATCCTCATGGCCGCCAATGTGCTCATCGGCATCTTCAATGTGCTCCCGGGTCTTCCCCTTGACGGAGGTCGCCTGGTGGAGTCCGCGGTATGGAAAGCCACGGGTAGCCAGGAAAAGGGAACAGTGGCGGCTGGCTGGGCGGGGCGGGTGATCGTGATCGTCTTGATCGTGTGGTTTATCGTGCTGCCCCTGCTGAGCGGAAATACCCCGGATCTCAGCTACACGCTCATCACTGTCCTTGTCTGCAGCTTCCTGTGGATGGGCGCCTCGGGCGCGATCAAGCAGGCCACGCTCCGTGGACGCCTCCCCTCGGTGAGTGCCGCCGCCTTGGCCGAACCCGCCGTCGGAATTCCGAACTCGGCCACGGTCGCCGAAGTCCTGCGCGTGGCACCCTACGGCACGCCCGCCGTCGTGATCTGCGGACCGGATGGCCGGCCACAGGGTCTGGTAGATCCGGCTGCGACTGCAGCCGTGCCGGCCTCCGAGGTATCCACGACCTTCGTGACCGCGGTTTCCACCCCGCTCGCCGACGGTGCCTACGTCCCCTGGACGTCCAGCGGCCAGGAACTGATCCAGTATTTGGCGCAGCTCAGCGGCGCCGAATACGCGGTCGTGGACGAACGCGGCACGGTCATGGGCCTGCTGCGTCAGCAGGCGGTAGTGACAGCCATTACAGGTAAAGTAGCCCGACGGAGCGGACGCCCGTAGGACCTTCCCGGTAGAGTTACCTGCCGGTCGTGAATTAACCCGGCCGGCAGTGCGCATCACTAAGCAGTAACTGCGGCAACAAATGACGGCCCAGCCGTACAGGAGCGAGGAAACACCCATGAGCAGCGAAACCGCCGCCAACTACACGGCCACCGGCGCCGCCGACACCGCCATTCAGCCGACTGGTGCGGCCCGGCGCCGAGGGCCCTTCCGTGTGGGCGAGCGGGTTCAACTCACGGACGAACGCGGCCGGATGAACACCATCACCCTGGAGGAAGGCGGCGCTTTCCATACGCACCGCGGCTTCCTGAACCACGACGAAATCATCGGCCAGGTTGACGGTTCAGTGGTGGCCAACAACATCGGCCAGCAGTACCAGACCCTCCGTCCCTTGCTCTCGGACTTCGTGTTGTCCATGCCCCGCGGTGCCGCAGTGGTGTACCCCAAGGATGCCGGCCAGATCGTCACCATGGCCGATATCTTCCCGGGGGCCCGCGTTGTGGAGGCCGGCGTTGGTTCCGGCGCCCTTTCGATCTCCCTGCTTCGAGCAGTCGGCGACAACGGGTACCTCCACTCCTTCGAGCGTCGCGAAGAATTCGCCGACATTGCCCGCGGCAACGTGGAAACCATTTTCGGCGGTCCGCACCCGGCCTGGAAGATCTCTCTTGGCGACTTCCAGGAGGAAGTCGTCCGCTCCGAAGGGCCCGGATCCGTGGACCGCGTGGTGCTGGACATGCTCGCTCCGTGGGAATGCCTCGACGCCGTAGCCACCGTTTTGGCCCCGGGCGGCGTGTGGATCAACTACGTGGCCACCGTGACCCAGCTCTCCCGTACCGCTGAAGCGATCCGCGCCGACGGCCGTTTCACGGAACCGGACGCCTGGGAGTCCATGGTGCGCGGCTGGCACCTTGAGGGCCTCGCTGTCCGTCCCGACCACCGCATGGTGGCCCACACCGGCTTCCTTTTGGTGACGCGTCGCCTCGCCGACGGCGTGACCGGGATCTCCGTCAAACGGCGACCGTCCAAGACCGAGTTCAGCGAAGAGGACCTGAATGCCTGGACTCCGGGGGCGGTAGGAGAGCGTGCGGTTTCCGACAAGAAACTGCGCCGGGCCGCACGGGATGCGATTGCCGGCACCAACGTCAAGGACGACCCCACACCCGCCCCCTAGGGAAAGATCACAAACTGGTCCGCATTCCGGATGTCACAGGTTACCCAACGCTTTTGAGGGCTAAGGTCTATTTATAGAAAGCGGGAAGGAGCTGATGCTTCGTGGATACGTCGAACAATGACTTCGGGCGAACAACGCCGGAGGAGCCATCGAACAAGGCTGTGACTGAAGGAAAAGCGGGACACGGGGGTGGGGCAATCCAACCGGTGGACGACTCCGCGGAACTCACTGTCGCGGAACGCCAGATAAACATCCTTCGAGACAAACTGCGCCATATCGACCGTCAGCTTGCCGCCGCCACCCAGAACAACACCAAGCTCGTGACCATGCTGGAGACGGCGAAGGCCGAAATCCTGCGACTCAAAGGCGCCCTCGAGCAGGACGGCCAACCACCGTACAGCTTCGGGACCATCCTGCAGATCAATCCAAGGCGCCAGCCGACGGCAGGAAGCACCGGCCAGGCGGCCACCGAGGAATCGGTCGACATCTTCAATGCCGGCCGCAAGATGCGCGTGGGCGTCAGCCCGCTCGTGAACATCAACCAGCTGGCCGTTGGGCAGGAAGTCCTCCTCAATGAGGCCCTCCTCGTGGTGACAGGCCTGGGCTACGAACGGGCAGGCGAACTTGTCACGCTCAAGGAAATGCTGGGCACGGACCGCGCCCTCGTCGTGGGCAGGGCCGATGAAGAGCGGGTAGTCAGGCTCTCAGGCGCATTGCAGAAGGTGCACCTGCGCGTCGGCGATGCTTTGTCGCTCGATTCCCGCACGGGCTACGCACTGGAGAAGGTACCCCGGGCAGAGGTCGAAAACCTCGTCCTCGAGGAAGTCCCGGATATTACGTACGAGGACATCGGCGGCCTGGGCCCTCAAATCGAACAGATCCGCGACGCGGTGGAACTGCCGTTCCTGCACCCGGACCTGTACCGCGAACACGGTCTCAAAGCCCCCAAGGGCATCCTGCTTTACGGCCCTCCGGGTTGCGGCAAGACGCTGATCGCGAAGGCCGTTGCCAACTCGCTCGCCGCCCGCGCCTCCGAACGGGCCGGCAACGTAGACCTGAAGAGCTATTTCCTGAACATCAAGGGGCCTGAACTCCTTGACAAATACGTCGGCGAAACAGAGCGGCACATCCGCCTGATCTTTGCGCGTGCCCGGGAGAAGGCCTCCGATGGCAGCCCCGTGGTGGTGTTCTTCGACGAAATGGACTCGCTGTTCCGCACCCGCGGCACCGGGGTGTCCTCCGACGTCGAAACAACCATCGTCCCGCAGCTCCTGAGCGAGATCGACGGCGTCGAACGCCTGGACAACGTCATCGTGATCGGTGCCTCGAACCGTGAAGACATGATCGATCCGGCTATTCTTCGTCCAGGGCGGCTTGACGTGAAGGTCAAGATCCAGCGGCCCGACGCCGAGGCGGCCGCCGACATTTTCGCCAAGTACATCACCACCGACCTTCCATTCCACGCGACGGATCTGGCAGAGCACGGCGGCGACGTCCAGGCCACGGTCGACGCCATTATCCAGCGCACCGTTGAAGCCATGTATTCGACGGAGAAGTCCAACGAGTATCTCGAAGTCACCTACGCCAACGGCGATACCGAGATGCTCTATTTCAAGGACTTCAACTCCGGCGCGGTTGTCCAGAACGTCGTGGACCGGGCCAAGAAGTACGCCATCAAGGACCTCCTGCTAACCCAGCAGAAAGGCCTGCGGATCGACCACTTCCTGCGCGCCGTCGTCGACGAATTCCGCGAACACGAGGACATGCCCAACACCACCAACCCGGACGACTGGGCACGCATCTCGGGCAAGAAGGGCGAACGCATCACCTACATCCGCACCATCGTCCAGGGCAAGGCCGGCCAGGAGCCCGGGAAGTCGATCGAAACGACTCCCAACACCGGCCAGTACCTGTGACGGCCCGGCCGGAAGGCCTGCCTTCGGACAAGCTTCCCGTGGGCGGGGCCATGCGGGTCATGGGTTCGGAAACTGAATACGGTATCCATGCGCCCTCCGCTCCGGGGGCGAACGCCACGATGATGTCCGCGCGGATCATCCAGGCCTACGCCAACCTCACGCGACAGCGGGCGGCCGGCGGGGCCGAGACCCGCTGGGACTATACGGACGAAGAGCCCCTGCATGACGCACGCGGTTGGACGGTGGAGCGCAGTGCCGCCGACCCCAGCCAGCTGACGGACAGGCCCCCCGTGCTCGACGCCGAGGAAGTCGCCTTGGCGTACGGGCGCCAGGAGCTCGAAGCCGACGGCGGCGACGAGTCAGGCTCGTTGCTGATGAACATGGTCCTCGGCAACGGGGCGCGCCTGTACGTGGACCATGCCCATCCGGAATATTCGAGTCCGGAGGTCACGAATCCCCGGGACATCGTCGCGTGGGACGCGGCCGGCGACCTCGTCGCCCTGGCCACGGTTCGGAAAGTCGCCGCGGATCCGGATCTGCCGGCCATCAACCTGTACAAGAACAACACCGACAACAAATCTGTGTCCTACGGTTCCCACGAAAACTACCTCATGCCACGGTCGGTACCTTTCGGGGACATCGTCCGCGGCCTGACGCCTTTCTTCGTCACGCGCCAGGTCATCTGTGGTGCCGGACGGCTCGGCAAGGGCCAGGACGGTTCAACCGCTGGATTCCAGATCAGTCAGCGTGCGGATTTCTTTGAGGCCGAGGTGGGACTGGAAACCACCATCAGGCGCCCGATCATCAATACCCGGGATGAACCGCACGCGACGGCGGACAAATACCGGCGCCTGCATGTCATCATCGGCGACGCCAACCTGAGCCAGGTGTCGAACTACTTGAAGTTCGGCACCACGGCTTTGGTCCTGAGCCTCATCGAAGCCGGCCAAGCTCCGAAGATCGAGGTGCATGAGCCGGTGGCCGGCCTCCAGGCAATCAGCCACGACACCTCCTTGACTGCCATGGTCAGGCTCCTTGACGGACGGCGCGTCACAGCGCTCGATATCCAGTGGATGTACTACGAGGCAGCGGCCAAACTTGGACAGGAAACCGGGGTTTCTGATTCCTTCAGCGGAGACGGCCACACCCGGGATGTCCTGGAACGGTGGGAGTCGACGCTGGGGCTCTTGGGGACCAACCCCGCCGGTGCCGCGTCATCGGTCGAATGGCTCGCCAAAATGTCCTTGCTGGATGGTTATCGGAACCGTGACGGCCTGGAATGGAACGATGCCCGCCTGGGCCTCGTCGATTTGCAATGGTCCGACGTGAGGCCGGAAAAGGGCCTCTATTACCGGATGCTTTCCCGCGACCGCATGCAGACGATCGTGGACGAAGCCGCCATCAGCCGCGCTGTAGTCGAACCGCCGCCGGACACGCGCGCGTTTTTCCGCGGGAAGTGTGTTTCCAGCTTCGGCAAGGACGTGGTCGGTGCCAGTTGGGATTCGGTCATCTTCGACGTTCCCGGCATTGGAAAACTGCAGCGCGTGCCCACTCGGGAACCCCTCCGCGGCACGGAAGCACTCACCGGACAACTGTTTCGGAAACACGACACGGCGGGCGCATTCCTCCGCGAATTGCTCGGCCTGGACCCGGCCCCGCCTGCCTGAACAAGCAGCCGGCTAAAGGGCGTCAAACGGGCCCTTAAAACCGCAGCGTGGCGGCCCGCCCCGTGGCAGTATGGCATTACAGGAAGTCCCCGTTGCCGGGGATGGACAGAATGGAGAAGGAAATGGCAGCTCAGGAGCAGCAGCAACCGCAGTCGCGGGACGTCGACGTAGAGACCGACGCCCCCGAGGCGCCGCCCGCAGCGCCGGAGGCCCAGGCCTCGGTAGCGACGCAGGGCGTGGACGATCTCCTCGACGAAATCGACGGCGTGCTTGAATCGAACGCCGAAGAGTTCGTCAGGGCATTTGTGCAAAAGGGCGGCCAATAGCCCGCCGCCAGCTAAGCCAAGGGCCCGGCCGGCGCGAGGCCGCCGGGCATCGGATGTCAGAGTCGAAGGAGCGCAGCAATGCAGGATCCATCAACCGGCCACCCGGCCACCCAAGCAACGTCTTCGTTCATAGAGCATCTGCAACGCTCCAGGCCTGAACTCCTCCCCTTTAATCAAGCGCTGCCCGCGGGACAGATTCCCCCCGTGCCCCATGCCACAACGATCGTCGCCCTCAGTTACCCCGGTGGCGTCCTGATGGCGGGGGACCGGCGTGCCACGATGGGCAATGTGATCGCCAGCAGGCACATCGAGAAGGTCTTCCCGGCCGACGAATACTCCGTCCTGGGAATTGCCGGGACCGCGGGCCTGGCCATCGACATCACGCGGTTGTTCCAAGTGGAACTGGAACACTACGAAAAGATCGAGGGCACTCTGCTGAGCCTGGACGGCAAAGCCAACAGGCTTGGCGCCATGATCCGGGGAAACCTGCCGATGGCCATGCAAGGCCTCGCGGTGATCCCGCTCTTCGCGGGCTTCGACCAGGCAGCCGGCGTGGGACGGTTGTTTTCTTATGATGTGACAGGCGGACGGTACGAGGAATTCGAGCACCACTCTGTCGGCTCGGGTTCCGTCTTCGCACGCGGCGCCTTGAAGAAGCTGTGGCGGCCGAACCTCACCGAAGACGAGGCCGTCGCCGTCGCGGTTGAAGCCCTCTATGACGCTGCCGACGACGACTCCGCCACGGGCGGTCCGGACCCGGTCCGGCAGCTCTGGCCGGTGGTCTACACGGTCAACCGTGCCGGTGCCCGACGGGTGCCGGAACGGGAGTTGGCAGCGATCGCTGGATCTATTGTTGAATCGCGCGCAGTCGCCGGACGGGAGGCCTGAGATGACCCAGCAGTTTTATGTTTCGCCCGAACAACTGATGAAGGACCGTGCGGACTTCGCGCGGAAGGGCATCGCCCGCGGCCGGTCCGTCGTCGTGATCAGTTGCGCTGACGGCATCGCGCTGGTGGCTGAAAACCCTTCGCCGTCGCTCCACAAGATCGGTGAGATCTACGACAAGATCGCGTTCGCAGCCGTGGGGAAGTACAACGAGTTTGAGAGTCTTCGGCAAGCCGGTGTCCGCTACGCCGACGTCCGCGGCTATTCATACGATCGCGAGGACGTCACCGCACGCGGTCTGGCCAGCGTCTACGCGCAGAGCCTTGGCGCCGTCTTCACCGCGGAACAAAAACCTTTCGAAGTCGAACTGGCGGTGGCAGAGGTCGGGCACACACAGGCCGAGGACCACCTCTATCGGCTGACTTTCGACGGCTCGATTGCCGACGAGAACGGTTTTGTGGTGATGGGCGGCTTGGCCGAGCAAGTAGCCGAGACGGTGGGCCGCGGTTGGAAGGCTGACCTCAGCCTGGCCGGGGCGCTTCGATTGGCCGTCAAGGCGCTGGCCACGGACAAGGAAGTGGACGCGCTTCCCGGGACGGCAGTCGAAGCCGCGGTGTTGGACCGGAGTCCGGAAAGCGGGCGCGGATCCCGGAGGGCATTCCGGCGGCTCAGGGCTGACGAAATCACGCAACTGCTGGCAGGGGAGGCCTGAGATGGACAAGAGGATATTCGGGATCGAAACGGAGTTCGGTATTTCGTACTCGAGCCCCGACTCACGGCCGTTGGCTCCCGAGGAAGTGGCCAGGTACCTCTTTCGCAAAGTAGTGAGCTGGGGACGCTCCTCAAACGTCTTCCTCACGAATGGCTCGCGCCTGTACTTGGATGTAGGCTCGCACCCGGAGTACGCCACCGCGGAATGCGACGACCTCGCGCAGCTGATCGCCCACGACAGGGCGGGGGAGCTCATCCTCGATGACCTCGTTGATGAAGCACAGGCCCGGCTTGCGGCGGAGGGATTCAACGGAACGGTCTACCTGTTCAAGAACAACACCGATTCCGCCGGCAATTCCTACGGCAGCCACGAAAACTACCTGATTCCGCGGCGGGGCGAGTTCTCGCGGCTCGCGGAGATCCTCATTCCCTTCCTCGTCACGCGTCAGCTGATCGCAGGTGCGGGCAAGGTCCTGAAGACGCCCCACGGGGCCACGTTCGCGTTCTCCCAGCGTGCCGACCACATTTGGGAAGGCGTGTCTTCGGCGACGACGAGATCCCGCCCCATCATCAACACCCGTGACGAGCCGCACGCCGATGCCGAGTTCTTCCGCCGTCTGCACGTGATCGTCGGCGATTCCAACATGTCCGAGACCACCGCGCTCTTGAAGGTGGGAACGGTGGATCTGCTCCTGCGCATGATTGAGGCCGGAGTGATCATGCGGGACATGCGGATGGAGAACCCCATCCGAAGCATCCGGGAAATCTCCCATGATCTCAGCGGTAAGGCCTTGGTTCGCCTGGCCAACGGCAGGCAACTGACGGCCCTGGACATCCAGCGGGAGTACCTTGCAAAGGTCACCGCTTTTGTCGCATCGAATGGAGCCCACAATCCGCACGTGCCGCTCATCCTGGATCTTTGGGAGCGGACGCTGGACGCGATCGATAGCGGCGACACCAGTGGAATAGACACCGAAGTGGACTGGGCCATCAAGAAGAAGCTGATGGATGGGTACATGCGCCGCCATGGAATCGGCCTGGACTCCCCGCGGATCGCGCAATTGGACCTGACGTATCACGACATCTCACGCAAGCGCGGGCTCTTCTTCCTGCTCCAGTCCCGCGGCGCGGCGCGGCGTCTGGTTGCCGACACGGACATCAAGGATGCAGTGGATGCGCCGCCGCAGACCACCCGGGCAAAACTCCGCGGCGACTTCGTCCGGCGCGCCCAGGAACTCGGCCGTGACTACACCGTGGATTGGGTCCATCTGAAGTTGAACGACCGCGCGCACCAGACGATTTTGTGCAAGGATCCCTTCCGCAGCGTCGACGAAAGAGTAGATGCCCTCCTGGACTCGATGAGCTGACTCCCAGCTTCACCCGCTACTCTGGAGGTTGGCCTCTTAACAGGCCTCTACGCGCATGGCCGAGCCTGGCCCGTCCATGCCCTCCTTTTGCCCCGACGAAAGTTCAATTTGTGCGACGTCTACTAGCAATTCTTATCCCCGGCCTCTTGCTGATGACCGCATGCGGCGGAAGCCCGGCACCAACAGCAACCCCGGAGCCCACCAGTCAGTCCGCCGGCGAAGTCGCCAAGCTGGATTCCCTTAAGGTCTCCGACAATGGAGACAAGAAGGCACCCGGCCTGGAATTCAACAAGCCGCTGGACGTAACGCAGCCGACCATCAAAATGGTCAGCGACGGCACCGGCGACAAGGTGAAGGCCGGACAGGTGGCGCAGATCACCTACATTGCCGTCGACGGCAAGGACGGCAAGACCCTCGAAGACACTTTCCCGACAGGGTCCCAGCCCGTCGAACTGAACGACCAGCTCAAGACCGGCAGCGCTGTGTTCTACAACGCTCTGGTCGGTGCGAAGGTCGGCGCCGACATCGCTTTCGCCGTCCCGGGAACTCCTGCTTCGGCTGAAGCAGCGGCAACGTCATCCCAGCTGGTGGTCTTCAAGGTCACCGGCGTCAAGGACGCTGTCAAGCCCCTGGACAAGCCCGAGGGCGATCCCGTTACCCCGCCCGCCGGCCTCCCCACGGTCAAGGTCGACGACAAGGGAATTCCGCAGATTTCCGTTGACGGCGCGAAGGCGCCGTCGGCCCTCGTCGCCCAGGACCTCATCAAGGGCAAGGGCGCGGTCGTCAAGGAAACGGACACCCTGACGGTCAACTACGTCGGCGTCACCTTGGCTGATGGCAAGAAGTTCGACTCCAGCTACGACAAGGGCCAAACCGCCAGCTTCGCGCTCAACGGCGTCATCAAGGGCTGGACGCAAGGCCTTGCCGGCAAGACAGTCGGCTCCCGCGTCCTCTTGGTCATTCCCAAGAGCCTCGCGTATGGCGACGGCGCCGCGGCCCAGGGCCAGCCCACAGGCGACCTCGTCTTCGTCGTGGACATCCTGGGCGCCCAGTAAGCATCCGCAAACCTCCATAACACCGTCCCTATCAAATTGAGGAGTACCCATGTCATTTGGTCAGCGCGATTACGACCGCACTAAGCCGGAGATCGACTTCCCGGAGGGCGACGTCCCGACGGAACTCGTTATCAAGGACATCATCGTTGGTGACGGCGCCGAGGCTCAGGCCGGCGACACCGTCTCCACCCACTACGTTGGCGTTGCTTGGTCCACCGGCGAGGAATTCGACGCGTCCTGGGGCCGCGGCGCACCGCTGGACTTCCGCGTGGGAGTCGGCCAGGTCATCCAGGGCTGGGACCAGGGCCTGCTTGGCATGAAGGTCGGCGGCCGCCGTCGCCTTGAAATCCCGTCCGAGCTTGCCTACGGCTCCCGTGGAGCGGGCGGGGCCATCAAGCCCAACGAAGCCCTCATCTTCGTGGTGGACCTCGTAGCAGTCCGCTAGGTTTCGCAGCATGGGAAGGCGCGTCTGCAGCCGGAGAAATCCAGCAGGTCTATCACGATTCCGGCGAGAGTGACGTCGCGTTCGGACGCATGTTTGAGCGGGACAAGGCGGAGCTGAAGCGGTTTGGCTTCGACATCGAAACGCTCCTTGACCACGGTTTCGGCTCGGACGATCCCGCTTCGACCCGATACCGGATCGGCAAGGAGTCCAATCGATTGCCGTACGTGCACCTGACGCCGGCCGAAGGCACGGTTTTGCTTCTGGCCGCGCAGCTGTGGGAACGCGCGGCGCTTGGCTCTGCCGCTGCAAGCGCGCTACGTAAGCTGCAGGCTTCCGGCGACCTTGCCGACGTCGAACTCCCCGCCGGCGTCCAGCCGCGCATCAAGCCCGCCGGCCAGGCTTTTGACGACATCATCGTGGCCATGAACGGCCGGCACCCTGTGAGTTTTGGCTACCGTGCCGCGAGTACCGGCAAAGACGAACGCCGGATGGTAGAGCCCTGGGGCCTCGGGAGCCGGTTCGGCCAGTGGTACCTGGTGGGCTACGACAGGGGCCGGAAAGCGAAACGGTTTTTCAGGCTGTCCCGGATGACGAGCGATGTTCACGTTGAGACGGCGTATCACTGCGAAATCCCCCCAGGGTTTGATACCCGTGCCGAACTGGACGGCCTCAATGAACTTCCCTTGCAGGAGGCCCAGCTCGACGTCGCCGAAGGCCGTCTGCTGGGTCTTCGCAAGCGCGCGGTGGGTGTCGGCGGAGCCGGAGGCGTCAGTGGCTCGCGGATGGGAAGGGACCGCCTCTCCGTGCCGTACCGGGATAGCGAACTGCTCGCCGAAGAACTGGCCTCCTACGGTCCCCACGTGTTCGTGGAGGGACCTCCCGAGCTGCGCGACGCCGTGATCCGTCGCCTTGAGGCTGCCGCCGCGTTCGCCTCGGGCCCCGCCGTCGAGGTCCGCTTCGAAGACGCCGGACCGGCACCGCGGGCGCGTAAGCGGACCTCGGAAGACCAGCTGAACCGCATGCTCCAGCTGGTCCCCTTCCTTGTCCATAACCAGGGCCTGCCCATCCAGGAAGTGGCGGACCGTTTCGGTGTCACCCGCGAGGAACTAGTCGAGGACCTGAAGATCCTGATTTGCTCCGGCCGCCCCGAAGGCTATCCGGATGACTTGTTCGATATCGATTGGGAAAACGAGCACGTCTACATCCGCGAGCACCTCGACCTCAACCGGCCCATCGGCTTCAGTGTTGATGAGGCTTCCGCCCTGCTGACGGGCTTGGCGACCCTGGGCGGGCTTCCCGCCCAAGCCGGAATGTCGGAGGACGAGCAAAGCGGAGCCCTGCAGTCAGTAACACTGAAGCTCACCGGCGCGGCAGGGGAGGCCGGCCGTTTGGCGGCGGCAGTCGCTGGCCCGCCCGTCGCCCCGGCCGACGCCGGCGCGTTCGACACCATCACCCGCGCGATCCAGGAGGGCCGCCAATTGCGGCTTCGCTACCTGTCGCAGCAGCACGACTCCGTGTCCGAACGGGACGTCGACCCTTTCCGGCTTTATTCCTTGGACAACACCTGGTACTTCGAGGCGTACTGCCACAGCAAAGCCGGGCTGCGGAACTTCCGCCTGGACCGCATCGAGGAGATCGCGCCCAACGGCCGTTCCGTTTCCAAGAGCGCAAGCACCGAGGAGGGCGTCCCGGTGAAGCTATACACACCGAACGACGACGACGTGGTGGTCGTGCTCCAGCTGACCCGGCAAGGCGCGGGGCTGGCGGATGACTATTATGCGGAACGGACGGCCGTGCTTCCCGACGGCGGCTTGCTTGCCGAGGTCCGGTTCGGAAATGCGGACTGGTTGCCGATGTTTGTTGCACAGCACGGCGGTGCGGCCCGCATACTGGCGCCAGAGGGGCTTGCCGACGCCTCGGTCGCCTGGCTGGCTGCCGCACTTGCGCAGTACAAGCAATGAAGGCTGGTTAGACTACTCAGATGCCTTGGTGGTCCTGGATCCTTTTATGGCTCGCGCTGATCGCGGTGTCGCTGCTTTGCTACGTCCTGTTGGGCGTCCGGCTTTTCCGGAAGTTCATGGCCGCGGTGCGTGAATTGAGTGCCGCAGGCGAGCGGCTAGGGCACCGCACGCACCTTCCCGAACGCCCCGACGACGACGGCGAGTCTCCAGTGAAAGTGTTCGGTGCGGCCGTTTTTGCCTCACCGGAACAGATGCGTCATGATTACGTGACGGCCAAGGCCTCCCGCCAGGAAGTGCGTCGCCAGAAGCGCGTTAAGCGCAAAGCGGAACGGGGCCAACCCCAGTCTCTGCACGACATCGATTTCAGTTAGACGTAGGATGTATTCCAACGAAAGGACTTCCCGTGGGACGACTATTTGATGGCCCTTGGCCAATTGTCATTATCATCATCGTGGCCCTGCTGCTCTTCGCGGCACCCAAGCTGCCTGCCATGGCCCGCAGCCTCGGCCAATCGATGCGCATCATCAGATCCGAAGTCAAGGAAATGAAGAACGACGGCAAGCCGGCGGCCAAGGACGACACGGACCCCGTTGAAGGCAAAGTGGTCAACCACCCCGAAGCGAACAAGAGCGGCAACGACACCGACGTTCCGCCTGCAAGCCGTAGCTAAGCAGTAGTGGCAACGAAGACGGGCCGCAAAGCCAACCCCGAAGGGCGGATGGCGCTCCTAGACCACCTGAGGGAGCTTAAGAACCGGCTGATCAAGTCTGCCATCGGCATTCTCCTAGGCGCCGTGGCAGGGTGGTTCCTCTATGAGCCGGTAGTCAACAGCCTGTCGGATCCATTGGTCAAGATCGCGCAGGAGACCAAACGCACCGCGGTCCTGAACTTCGCTAGCGTGGCCGATCCCTTCGACTTCAAGCTCCGCATTGCTATCCAGATCGGCCTGGTACTCTCAAGCCCTATCTGGATCTACCAGGTCTGGGCATTCATCACTCCCGGCCTGACCAAGAAGGAACGCCGGTACACGCTCGGGTACATGGCCGCCGCTGTGCCATTGTTCCTGGTTGGCGTGTACGTCGCCTGGCTGGTGATTCCGAACGTCGTGCGGGCACTGCTGCAGTTCACTCCACAAAACGGTGCCAACAACATCGACGCTTCCCAGTACTTGACGTTCGCTACGCACATGCTTCTTTTCCTGGGTATCGCCTTCCTGGTACCGGTGGTGCTGGTGGGCGTCAACATGGCGGGCGTCTTGAGCGGCAGGACCATCCTCAAGGCCTGGCGCATCACGGTCTTTCTCGTGTTTGTCCTGGCAGCGGTTGCCGCGCCCGGTGCTGACGCGCTGTCAATGTTCATGCTTGCCGGCCCGCTCCTGGTGCTGTTCTTCGCCGCGATTGGTCTCTGCATGCTGAACGACAAACGTCGCGCCCGCCAGCAGTCGAAGATTGCCGCCGAGACGGAAGCCACGGCCGACCTCGCCACACCCGCCTCCGATCTGGAGAACCTGTAGTCCCACGGCCACTAGGCTTGAAGCATGTCCTCCAATTCAGGGGCCCTTTCGCCCTCAGAAGCCTTTCAAGCAGCAGCGCAACGGAGTGCCGAGTCGAAAACTTATCTTGGCACCTTTGCCCAGTCGCTGGAGTTCGAGCTTGACCCTTTCCAGCGTGACGCGTGCCGTTCGCTCCAGGAAGGCAAGGGAGTACTCGTAGCGGCGCCCACGGGGGCCGGGAAGACAATCGTCGGCGAGTTCGCCATCTACTTGGCCCTCGAACGCGGGCTCAAGGCGTTCTACACGACGCCGATCAAAGCGCTGAGCAACCAGAAGTTCTCCGAGCTATCGGCGAAGTACGGTGCCTCAAGCGTGGGACTGCTGACCGGCGACACCACCATCAACGGCGAGGCTCCGATCGTGGTGATGACCACTGAAGTCCTGAGGAACATGCTGTATGCCGATTCGGACACCTTGGGGGACCTTGGCTACGTCGTGATGGATGAGGTGCACTACCTGGCAGACCGCTTCCGCGGCGCAGTCTGGGAAGAAGTGATCATCCACCTACCCAGCGAAGTGCAAGTGGTTTCCTTGAGCGCCACGGTGTCCAACGCGGAAGAGTTCGGCGCGTGGCTGGACACGGTGCGCGGACACACCGACGTGATTGTCTCCGAACACCGTCCCGTCCCCTTGTGGCAGCACGTCATGGTGGGGCGTGAAATCGTTGATCTCTTCGCGGGGGATACCACCTTTGACGAGATCGCTCCGGAGGCAGCAGACGGCGAAGGATCCGTGCCGGAGCCAGTCCGGGAGCCCGACAGGAACCCCCCGCAAAGGGAATTCGAGGTCAACCCGGAGTTGCTTTCCATGGCACGGGCGGAAAGCCAGATGAACTTCCGCGGCCGCTTTGGCCATGGCGGACGCAGCCGCCGGCGGCAGGACCGCCAGCGTGACAACACAGCCAGTGAGCAGCGCAGCCCGGTGCGCAAGGCCAGCCGGCCCCAGATCATTGCGAGCCTGGACCGCCAAGGACTGCTTCCGGCCATTACCTTCATCTTCTCCCGCGCCGGTTGCGACGGAGCTGTTGCGCAGTGTGCCGCGGCCGGGCTGTGGCTCACGACCGAGCGCGAACAGCAGATCATTGCGTCCCGGGTGGACGAGGCGAGCCGGGAGATTCCCGCCGACGACCTCGATGTCCTGGGCTTTTGGAGTTGGCGCGACGGGCTGCTCCGCGGGCTCGCGGCGCACCACGCCGGTTTGCTGCCGACCTTCAAGGAAGTCGTCGAGAAACTCTTCGCCGATGGCCTGGTCAAAGCCGTTTTCGCCACGGAGACCCTCGCCCTGGGCGTCAACATGCCCGCACGCTGTGTCGTCCTGGAGAAGCTCGACAAGTTCAACGGCGAAGCCCACGTCAACATCACCGCGGGGGAGTACACCCAGTTGACCGGCCGGGCGGGACGGCGCGGAATCGACGTCGAAGGCCACGCAGTGGTGCTTTGGCAACCGGGTACGGATCCTGCTGCCGTCGCCGGCCTCGCTTCGCGGCGCACCTATCCGCTCAACTCAAGCTTCCGCCCTACCTACAACATGAGCATCAACCTGATTGCCCAGTTCGGGCGGCCCCGGGCACGGCAGATCCTCGAATCGTCGTTCGCCCAGTTCCAGGCGGACCGTTCAGTCGTCGGGCTGGCCCGGCAGGTGCGAAGCCGTGAAGAGTCCCTGGCCGGCTATGCCGAATCCATGAAGTGCCACCTCGGCGATTTCACCGAGTACGCCAAGCTCAGGCGGGATCTCAGCGAGGCAGAACAATTCGCCTCGAGGAGCACCTCGCGGGCCCGCAAGTCGCTGACCGTTGACTCCCTGAGCCGGCTCATGCCCGGCGACATCGTCAAGGTTCCGGGCGGACGCACGCCGGGTTACGCCGTCGTGCTCAATGCCGATCCGAACTCGCGCGAACCTCGGCCCGCGGTCCTGACGGAAGACAACCAGCTTCACAGGATCGGTGCCCACGAAGTCGAAGGGCCGGTTGATCCCGTGTCCTGGATCCGGATTCCCAAGGCGTTCAACGCCAAGCTGCCCAAATCCCGCCGTGATCTGGCATCCGCCATGCGGAATGCCGTGCGGGAGGGGCGTCCGCCGGCCCGCGGCACGAACCGGAGCGAGGACTTCGGGCGCGCCCGCTACATGCCGGACCAGGAAAAGAAGATCGCAGACCTTCGCCGGGCACTGCGAGCCCATCCGTGCCACGGTTGCAGCGAGCGTGAGGACCATGCCCGTTGGGCCGAACGCTGGTGGAAACTGCGGCATGAAACCGATGGGCTCATCCGGCAGATCCAGGGCCGTACCAATACGATCGCGAAGACATTTGACCGGGTCTGCGATGTCCTCGCCGTTTACGGTTACCTCCAGACGTCCGACGCCGGCCATGTCACCATCAGCGCGGACGGCCAGCGCCTGCGCCGCATCTACGGCGAAAAAGACCTACTGATCTCCCAATCCATCCGCCAAGGGGCCATCAAGGACCTCGATGGCGCCGAACTGGCTGCGCTGGCCAGCACGATGGTCTACCAAGCCAAGCGCGACGATCGCGGCCTGCGACCCAAAATGCCGTCCGTATCCCTCGAAACGTCCGTGGACATCGTGGTCCGGGAGTGGTCTGCGTTGGAGGAGGTCGAGGACAAGAACAGGCTCCCGCTCACCGCCGAACCGGAGCTGGGACTTGTCTGGCCCATCTTCAAGTGGGCGAAGGGCCGCCATCTCCAGGAGGTCCTCAGCGGCACCGACCTCGCCGCAGGCGACTTTGTGCGCTGGGCGAAGCAGGTCATCGACCTGCTGGACCAGATGGCGAAGATTCCAGGGCTCGAACGGCGCCAAACCAAGATGTGCCGCGAAGCGATCGATCTGGTCCGGCGCGGCGTCGTCGCCTACTCCAACGTCTCCTGACACACCACAGATTCCCAGCAAGGAGCATATCCATGACTCATCCAGGCGTGCCCGCCGAAACCCGGCCCCGCAAGGTCACGATGTACCGGAACGGCTCCGTCTACACAGCCGCTGATCCCTTCGCGACGGCAATGCTGGTTGACGGTGACACTGTTGCCTGGGTTGGCTCTGAGCAGGCTGCAACATCGATTGCCGACTCATCGATGGAGGTGATCGATCTCCGGGGAGCCTTGCTGGCGCCCGGTTTCGTAGACTCCCACATGCACCTCACGGAGACCGGAATTGCTTCCGATTCCCTCCACCTGGCCGGGGTCCGCTCGGCGCGGGAGCTGCTCGACGCCGTCGCCCTGGCCGCCAAGGCACTCGGTACCAGCGGCGTCGTGCTTGGCCACGGTTGGGACGAGTCGGTGTGGCGCGAAAAGACGCTGCCCACGCCCGAGGAGCTCGACCGCGCGGCGGGCGGGCGCAAGGTGTACCTGGCGCGCGTAGATGCGCACTCGGCTCTTGCCTCATCCGCCTTGGCATCCGCGGCCGGGCTGGACGGCCTCGATGGCTACGACGGTTCGGCGCACGTCCTGAGGGCCGCGCACGCCGCGGCCCGGCTGGTCGCCAGGCAGTTCCCCGACTCCGAGCGCCGCCGATACCAGGAACTGGCCCTGCGCGAGGCTGCGGCCCACGGCTATGTCGCCTTGGCCGAGATGGCGGCCCCGCACATTTGCAGCGTCGACGACCTTCGGATGTCTGCGTCGTGGAACTCTGCGTCGTGGAAGGAGGGCAGCGCGGGCGTGCCCGGGATCCTTCCCTATTGGGGCGAACTCGCCACATCGGCCGAGCACGCCTCTGCCATCCTGGAAGGCTTGGGCGTGCCCGTCCTTGGCCTGGCGGGGGACTTGAACATCGACGGTTCCATCGGTTCGAGAACGGCTGCCCTCAGCGCAGACTACGCCGACGCTCCAGGCCACCGTGGAAGCCTCTACGTCTCCGTCGACGAAGCCGCCGGCCACATTGCGGCCTGTTCAGCGCTCGGTATCCAGGCAGGCTTCCACGTCATTGGCGACGCAGGACTGAAGACGGCGCTGGACGCTTTTGACGTTGCCGCATCGGAGGTGGGGGAGCAGCGGGTCCGTGCCGCCGCGCACCGTCTTGAGCATGTGGAAATGGCCGATGCCGGCGATCTCGCGCGGCTTGCGAAATATTCGATCACAGTGAGCGCACAGCCCGCCTTCGATGCCACCTGGGGCGGGGCGGGAAAACTGTACGAGCAGCGCCTGGGGGCGCGAAGCGTGGCCATGAACCCCTTCGCTTCGTATTACTCCACGGGCGTGCCGGTGTGCTTCGGAAGCGATAGCCCGGTCACCCCGTTGCGCCCATGGTCCAGCGTCAGGGCATGCTTGGAACACAGCAATCCGGATCAGCGCATTTCGGCGCGGGCAGCGTTCCTCGGACACACCCGGGCCGGTTGGCGGGCCGGCAAAGAGCGCAATCCGCTGATGGGACAGTTGGTTCCCGGGGCACCTGCGAGTTTTGCGGTGTGGGAAGTCGAAGAGCTGATGGTGCAGGTGGCCGACGACCGCGTCCAGTCCTGGTCTACCGATCCACGTGCACGGACGCCCCTCCTCCCCGCGCTGGACAGCGGTAGCGATCCCGCTTGCCTGCAGACCGTACGCGAAGGCCAGGAGATCTTCGCGAGCGAAATTTTGCGGTCATAGTTGCAGATAGCTTTGCCGGTCCTGGGGCCCCTGACCTGCATGTATAGATAAAGCCCCAGCTCAGGCGGCGCTTGACAGGATTTGTGAAGTCCGTAGCATTTAGGGTCAACAGGCTTCCACAGGAAATACCTGGTTGTCTGGCCGCGGTGGGGTCCGCTGCCAAAAACAGTCAACGGACCCGTTTTCCAAGACCGTGGCACTCGTAGTGGGCAGGTCCACTGCGCCGCAGAAAACGGTTCGGCCTCGAGTTCAACACGCGTGCCGGCACTGGACCTGCGCTAGTGGGCCTGCCCGCGGCCAAGTGAGACCCATGTGGCGGACGCCACAGGTGTCCCCAGGTACGTCAAGTTGTCGTTCTATAATGGAGAGTTGCGCCTGAATGCCAGCCACGCTGCTGCTCCGGCCCACTGACCGCTCCATCAAGGAAAGGCCTCTTCTTGCGTGTCCTGACGATCATCCCCACGTACAACGAGCTGGAATCGCTACCCAAGACCCTCGGACGGCTGCGCGCGGCTGTGCCCGCCTCAGACGTCCTGGTTGTCGACGACAACAGCCCTGACGGCACGGGACAGCTAGCCGACAGCATCGCCGCCGAGGACGGCCAGGTCCATGTCCTACACCGCAAGGGCAAGGAAGGCCTCGGAGCCGCGTATATCGCCGGATTCAAATGGGGCATGGCCGCCGGCTACGACGTCCTTGTCGAGATGGACGCCGATGGTTCGCACCAGCCCGAGCAGCTGCCGTTGCTGCTTGACGCGATCAACGACGGCGCCGACCTTGCGATGGGCTCACGCTGGGTTCCCGGTGGCGGCACGGTGAACTGGCCGTTCTACCGTCAAGCGATTTCACGCACGGGGAGCACCTACGCCCGGCTCATGCTTGGCTTGAAGATCAAGGACATCACCGGCGGCTACCGCGCGTTCCGGCGCAGCACGCTAGAGGCGCTCAAGCTGGACCAGGTCGAATCGGTTGGCTACGGTTTCCAGGTGGATCTGGCGTGGCGGGTCGCCAAGCTCGGCCTGAAGATCGTCGAATGCCCCATCACATTTGTTGAGCGCGAGCTGGGTGCCTCCAAGATGAGCGGCAATATAGTTGTTGAGGCCATGATCAACGTCACCAAGTGGGGGCTCGCCTCCCGGTGGGCCGCGCTGACCCGGAAGAAGACCCCGGTCTCAAAGTAGGCTTAACAGACAAGGCCGGTTCCGCACTCTCTGAAGAGTGCGGAACCGGCCTTTTCCGCAGTCCGGCGCTATTTGACCAGGTTCGGCCACCGCTTGGACGTCAGTGCTTTGTTGCCGCGCTTGCGAGCGATGGAGGTTCGGCCCAGCCAACTCCGGCCCCGGGGCGGCCTCGCTTCTGGAAGGGCTGGCGCGGAGATTCCGGATGCCGGTCCGGGTGCTGCCGGCTGGCCCGGGCACAGGTCCGTGATCAGTCCCATTCCCGCGCATGCCCGCACTTCGCGGATTCCCACCACTGCGGCGCGTTTTGTCTCAAAATCCTTCGAGACCGCCATGACGGTCCCGTCCGCCGCCTTAAGCCGGAACCTGTAGCGTTCCCGGGCATCGACAAATAGTTCAAACTTTCCTGCCACGCTGACCTCCCCAATAGAGACATATCGTCCTTCTAACGACCGTACCCGGCGGTCACCTTAAAGCAAAGCACCCTTAGCGTTTAGCCCCTTGCGCCGCACAGATCCCGGATTCCGCAGGGATGTGGTTGCCGGATGGGGCGTCGACGTGTAGTTTTGGCGATGCAAAGTAAGCTTAGTAATACCCGCCACCGCCGGGTCCGCGGTTCAGCAGGAGGTACACCAGTGGGTATCGGATCATCCATCTTCCTTATTGCGATAGGCGCCATTCTGGCCTTCGCGATCCCCGGAGATGTCGTGTCATTCATCGACCTCCATATGGTCGGCTACATCCTCATGGTCGTCGGCGTCATCGGCTTGATCGTTTCCCTCTTCGTGTTCGGCCCGCGCCGGACCCGTCGAATCAGCGAAAGCCGCGCCACAGTAGACCCCGTCACGGGGGACCGCATCGTGACCAGGGACACCCGCGACGGCGGAATCTAGCAACAATAGGAACGAAGGGGAGGGTCGGCGTGCCGGCACTCCCCTTTTCCATGTGCCCGGACGGCGATCAAACCCATTGTTGCCCGTCCTCAGACCAAGCGCCGGTTCCTAACCGCCGTTTCCCTTGCCGTTGCCCTTGTGGCGCCCCGGCGGCACCGGTGCTGCAGGAGCCGGAGCAACCGGCGTCGATATCTCAACGCTCGGTGAAGGCGTCGGCGTGGGGGTGCTGGGCGTTGGCGTTGCCGAGACGGACGGGTCCGGTGCGGCGGGCGCAGGCGGCTGGAAGGCACTCACACCAACAATCACCAGTGCGGTGGTAAGAAGTGCCGCACCGACGGCCCACGCCTTTCGGCGCGCTCGGATTGCGGGCTTCCCCCGCCCCGCCATTGCCGCGGGCTGCACCCCCATCTGGACGGTGGCCTTCGCGGTGCGGGGCGGGCGATCGGGCATGCGGGGAAGGCTCTGCGTGGCTCCATTCGGGGCAACCGGCGTTGGCGCGGGAACGCCGGAACTGAAGGCATCCCGCAGTGCTTGCTCAACCTCCAGTGCGCCGGGCCGGGCGGAGGGCTCAGCCGATGTCATGGCGGTGAGGAGGTCAACCCACCGCGTCCCGAGGGCCTCCGGCACACGGGGCGGCCGGTGGAGCCGCGCAACGGCCGACTCCACGCTGGTTCCCGGGTACTCGAGCTTTCCGGTCAGGCATTCGAGGAGGAGAAGGCCGAGGGAGTAGATATCGCTGGCCGGTCCGAGGGCAGAGCCGGTGGCCTGTTCCGGACTCAAGTACGCGGCGGTTCCCACCATGGTGCCCGTAGCCGTCAGGCGCGTTCCCTCGATGATGCGGGCGATTCCGAAGTCGGTGAGCTTGGGCCGGATAGGTGACCCTACCGGGGCTTCAGGCAGGAGGACATTCGCAGGTTTGATATCGCGGTGGATGACCCCGCGCCCATGGACGTATTCCAGGGCCGACGCCAGATCCGCTCCTATGTGGGCTACGTCTTGGGTCGTCAGCGGCCGGTCCCGCAATCTGGAATACAGATCCGGACCATGAATCAGTTCCATAGTGAGGAATGTCCGGGCATGCTCCGGGTCCCGATGGTCGGTACCGGCATCGAAGAGAGTCACGAGTGACGGATGGTTGAATGTCGCCAGGAGCCGCATCTCGTTTTCATGCCGGGCAAGCTCGTCCGGCCCTCCGAGCTGGGGAGCAAAGAGCTTTAGCGCCACGTCGCGGCCTAGCCTCTCGTCCTGTGCCCGGTACACCGACGCAGTCGCGCCGCGGCCGATCAGGGTTCCCAGCCTGTACCGACCCGCAATAAGAGCATCGCTGTCTCCAGTGATAGGGCCATCCGGCACGGGTTTACCTCGCATTCTTCGAACCGACGGAGCCCGTACAGTCTAGGCCCCCTTTGCCGGGGACATGGACATTCGTCCCCCGAGGGGTAATCGTCCCGAATGGAGGGAAGGTTACGGTTCGGCGCGGCGGGCCAGATCGAGCTTCCCATCGCTTCAAGCTTGGTGCTGCCGCGTAGGCCCCTACCGCGTAGGCCCTACAAAGAAGGTGCTCATCGACTGACCGGCTCAGGGTTGCCGAGGAGTCGCAGTTCATCGCGCCGGGGGAGCCCCTCCCAGTCGCCGGGCACGAGACACACAAATGCACCGGTTCTGACGGCTGTCTGAAGACGCTCCCCAGCCCCCAAGCCTTCGACGAATTCGGCGAGGTATCCGGCCACGAACGCGTCGCCGGCGCCCACGGTATCGAGGACGTCGATTTCCATGGCTTCCTGTCGGAAGAGTTGGCCGTCGATGAATGCCAACGCGCCATCTGCGCCCAACTTGATAATCACTTGGCCCGGACCCATGGCGGCGATGCGCCTGGCGGCCTCTTCGGCGTCGCGGACTGTCCCGACTGCGAGTTCGGCCTCCTCAAGGCCCGCGAAGACGATGTCCACGTGCGGGATGATCTCGCGGTAGGCGCTTCCGGCGGCCTCGGCGTCCCAGAGCTTGCTGCGGTAATTCAGGTCGAAAGATACCGGAACACCGGCTGCTTTGGCTGCGGCGACAGCGTAGTGAAGGGTGGAAGCGGCCTGCGGAGAGAGTGCCGGGGTGATCCCGCTGACATGGAGCAACGCCGCCCCCGCAATCAGCCGTTCGTTGACGTCGTCGGGCGCAATCCGGGAACCCGCACTGCCGGAGCGATAGTACGCAACTTTCTGGGCTGTGGGGGTCCGGCGTTCCTTGACCATCAGGCCGGTCGGCGCGTCGCCGTCCACCGTCACGTGGACGACGACGCCCTCTGCGCGGATCTCCCGCTCTACAAGCTGGCCGAGGGAATCCGCGCCGATGCGGCTGCACCAGACAGCTTGGACACCCAGGCGTTGCAGGCCGATGGCGACATTGGACTCAGACCCTCCGATGCCGAGGCTCATGGTGGACGCATGGGCCAGCGGGCCGGCCTTGTCCGAAGCCATGAGCGCCATGGTTTCGCCAAGGGTGACGACATATGTTCCTTGACTCATCGGGATTCACGCGCCCCATCAACGAGGTTCCGGACCCGTCGCGCCCGCGTGGTCAACTCAGGCAGACTCCCGCCCTTGAAGGCATCGCCGAGGAGCGGCCCTCCCAGGCTCACCGCCAATGCGCCTGCGCGGATCCATGCAGGTACGTCTTCGATAGTGAGGCCGCCTGACGGGACCACTTGGATGTCAGGGAAGGGGCCGCGGAGTTGCGATATGTAGCCGGGCCCGACCGTGGATGCGGGGAAGAGTTTGACGGCGGTGGCGCCTAGCTTCCAGCCGGTGTGGAGCTCGGTGGGAGTGAGCCCACCGGGAAAGACGGGCACGCCGCGTCGAGTGCAGGCAGTGATGACGTCCGGTTCGGTGATGGGCGTAACGATGTACGCGGCGCCCAGGTCGAGTGCCGTTTCGGCCTCAGCAGGAGTGGTCACCGTGCCGACGCCGATTTCCACGGCATCGCCGAAGCGATCGAGCAACAGGGGAAGCTCCTCAAACACTCCGGGCGTGCTCAAGGTCAACTCGATACTGAGCACACCGCCGACCCGAAGGGCTTCGATGACGGGGCTGTAGTCCTTGGCATGCTTGGCCCGCAACACTGCCACGACCCTGGTGTCGAGGAGGATGGCGGATGGCGCCGGACTGGAGACGGTGTCCGGGGTTTCGAGATGGAACATGGATGCCCTTCGTATCTTGGTTGGCTGGCGGGCCTTCCCGACGGCGGCACTTGCCGCCGTCGGTTGCCCTTCGGGTGCTATTGGACGTGCTGCGCTTCGGAGGTCACCGCGATAATCCCGCTTTTGCCGTGTGCCGCGTCCTCGGGGTCCGTGAGGTCGCGGTTCAGGGTTTCCGGTGACATGCGGGTGGCGATGAAGCTGATCAGCATGGTCGCCGACATATAGATCGCCACGGGAATCCAGGAGTTGCTGAACATCCCCAGCAGTGCCGCGCAGATCATGGGAGCGATGCCTCCGCCGATGATGGAAGAGAACTCGCGGCCCAAGGTGACGCCTGCGTAGCGGTAGCGGCTGCCGAAGATCTCCGGGAAGTAGCTCATGTGCACGCCCACCACGCCTTGGCATGCCAGGACGAAGCCGACCACGATCACCAACACGATGGCTACCGGCGAGCCGGTGGTCAGCAGCAGGAACGCTGGGGCCGGGAACAGGATGAGTGCGCCGGTGATAAGTGATACGACGCGCCGGCGCCCGATCTTGTCGGACAGGATTCCGAAGGAGACCGCCGCGACCCCGCCGCAGAGCGAACCGATGAGCAGCACAGGGGGAATGAACTTCGGGTCCGTTCCGATCACGGTGATGAGGTACGAGGCCATGAACACCTGGATCGTGTATGACTGGGTGCTGACGCCGAGGTTCATCAGGATGACGCGCAGGACGTTGGCCTTGCCGTATTTGGCAACTTCCCGCAGGGGTGCCGGGGGTTCCGTGCGGGCCTGCTTGATCTCTTCGAAGACCGGTGATTCGTCCAGCTTGCGCCGGATGACCAGCGCTGCGATGGTCACGAAGATGCTGGAGAGGAAGACGAGCCTCCAGCCCCACGTGAGCATGTCGTTGGGTGCCAGCGACTGGGCCGCGATCCACACGAGTGCGCCGAGCGCCGTTCCGGCGGCCGCGCCAACCATGATCAGCGAGGCCAGCTTGCCCCGGGTTCCAGGGGCGGCGGACTCCGTGAGCAGTGTTGCGCCGCCGGATTGTTCAGCACCGGCGCCAAAGCCCTGGGCAGCGCGGCAGACACACAGCAGGATCGGGGCAAGGAGCCCTACCTGGCCGAAGGTCGGCAGGAGCCCGATGGCCAGGGTCGCCCCACCCATGAGCAGCAGGGTGACCACCAGTACCCACTTGCGGCCAAGCCGATCGCCGAAGTGGGAGAAGAAGATCCCGCCGAGGGGCCGGAACAGGAACCCAACAGCGAAGGTGCTGAAACTGGCCAGCAGGGCCGCCGCGGGGGAAATGTTGGGGAAGAAGAGCTTGCTGAACACGAGTGCCGACGCGGTGCCGTAGATGACGAAATCGTACAGTTCAAGCGTGGTGCCGATGAGTCCGGCGACGGCGGCTTTCCGGACCTTGCTTTGGTCCACTGGCGTGGGCGGGAGGTTCGCTGCTGTGGTCATTTCCATACTCCTTTGAATGGATGTCCGCTGGCCCGTACGTGGGCCGAGTCAGTAGGTGATGAGGACTTTGAGGTTGGTGGGGTCGCTCACGGGCGCCGTGAGTGCGGCCGCGGCGTTCGCGAGGTCAAACGTGGAGGTGATGATGGACCGGAGGTCCACAGCCCCCGATGAAGCGAGCTGAATCGCCGTCGGGAACGCGTTGGCGTACCGGAACGCGGTCACCAAGTCGATTTCGAAGCGTTGGAGGAAGCCGAGCGGGATCCCGTCGACGGTGGGGCGGGCCTGGCCGACGACGGTTGCCCGGGCGGCAGGGGCAAGTGTCAGGATTCCGTCAGCCAGCGCGCGGGTGTTGCCGGAGCATTCGATCAGGCGATCCATGTCTTTCAGGTCCAAGGCCGTCACCGACGTGTTGATGGTCCGGGTGGCGCCGAACCGGGCAGCAACAGCCAGACGGTCGTCGTTGACGTCGGTCACGACGATCTCCGACGCGCCGCGGCAGGCCGCCACTTGCGCCACGAGCAGGCCGATCGGCCCGGCGCCTGTGATGAGCACCCGGTGCCCGGCCCGCACCTGGGCGCGTTCAACCGCCCAAACGGCGACGGCGAGGGGCTCGATCGCTGCCCCGATCTCGGCCGGGATGTTGGCCGGGAGTTCGTGGAGGGCGGCGTCGGGCACCACCACGTGGCGGGCGAAGAGACCATCCGTGGGCGGGGAGCCGAAGCAGGTCCCCGCCGGGCAGAGGTTGTAGCGTCCGGAGAGGCAGGTTGGGCAATTCCGGCACGGGAGCGCCGGTTCAATCACGACGGCGGTGCCCGCGGCAATGCTTGCAGCTTCACCGGCCGCAATGACGACGCCGGCTCCCTCATGGCCGAGGACAGTGGGCTGCCGGAGGACATTGGTGCCGTTGCGGCCGTCGGCGAAGTAGTGCATGTCCGAGCCGCAGATGCCGCCCGAACGCATTTCAACGATGACATCTTTCGGCCCCATGGCTTTGAGGGGTTTCTCTTCGATCCGGAGTTCGCCTGCGCCGTGGAGCACTGCGGCTTCCGTGGTCAGCGGCAGGGAGGTTCCGTCGGCGCGGCGGACTGTTTGGGTGGTCATCGGATGCTCCGGGTCTGTGCGGGAAGTAGTGACGTTGACTCGGCGGCAGCGTTTGCGGCGGCGAGGGGACCTTGCCGGTGGATGATGTCGATCAGCTCGCCTGTGCGCCGGACGAAGCTTTCGCGGGTCGCGAGTTCGTCACCTAGGAGATGGTGTTCGCCGAGTACCTTCGCCGCGAGGTCCCTTCCGGACGTGGATCCCGCTGCGAGGTCCTGGAGTGTCCCGCGGGCGGGGTCCTGCATCGCGTTGGCGTGGTTGCCGGGGTCGAATCCTCGAAGAGGTGCGATGCATGAGAGATACGCGGCGACGGTGAGGGCGAGATAGTGGGGCATGGCCCCGGCGTCGAGCGTTTCCAAGGCGGGAATCGGGATCCGCTGGCGGAGTTTGACGGATCCGTCGCTGCCCACCTGGCTGGTCCGGTGCCCCAATGCCGAATTGCGCCAACGCGAGAAGAGTTGCTCCTCGTAGGCGTCGACGTCGACGGCCCCTGGCACAGTGACGCTTGGCAGGTACTCGTCGCGGAGGACCCGGCGGGCGGCGGCTTCGATGTAGTCGATGCCAGCAGCATCCGGAATGGTGGCCGCTCCGGACAGCGCTCCGAGGTACGCGATCAGGGAATGGGTGCCGTTCAAGAGCCTGACCTTGAGCTGCTCGTAGCCTGCGACGTCGTCCGTGAAGATCGCCCCTCCGGCCTCCCAAGCAGGGCGGCCGGCTATGAAGTCGTCCTCCAGGATCCACATCGTGAATGGCTCTGCCGGCACGGGGATCTGGTCCGCATAGCCGAGTTGTTCGGCGACGAGGCTACGGTAGCGGTCCGTCGTGGCGGGCACGATCCGGTCCACCATGGATGACGGAAAGGTGACGTTCGCATCGATCCATTGCAGCGCCTCGGCGGCCTCGCCGGCCGGGAGCAATGAGGCAAATTCGCGGACGAGCCGTTGGGTGTGGTGCCCGTTGTCCGCCAGGTTGTCGCAACTGAGGACCGTCACTGGTTTACCGTGGGTTCGTGCCCGCTGCTGAAGTCCGCGGACGATCTGCCCGATCGGGGTGCGGGGGGCAGCGCCGTTGGCGAGATCGTGCTGCACGTCAGGGTCGGAAACGTTCAGCGAGCCTGTTGCCGGGCTGTAGGTGTAGCCGTTTTCCGTGACCGTCAGGGACACGATGCGCGTGGTCTCGGCACCGATGACCGCCACCACGCGCTGCGGTTCTAGTGCCGCGACGAAGGCATCTGTGTGCACGCGAGGGGTCGAGAACTTCGATCCCTCGGGTGAGATTTCCACCACGGTGTAGAGCATGTCCTGGGCGTGCATGGCGTCTGTAACGGCCGAGGAACGGCTGGAAACACCGATGATTCCCCAGTCACCGCCGCGGGAGGCTATGGCGGCTTCCGTGTACACGGCCTGGTGTGCGCGGTGGAAGTTTCCGAAACCGAGGTGCACGATGCCGGGAACAGGGGCGACGCTTCGGCGAAGGATTCCGGGCGTTTCCGCGCTCAGCGGCGGCAGGATTGGCGTGGCCATGGGTCACCAGTCCTTCATGGAGCCATCGAGCTCCCGCGCGATGGGCAGGAAAGCCTGCGTGTACGGGAAGCGTGCTGCGGCATCTTCATCCACCTGGACGCCCAGGCCGGCCTCCTCGCCCGGGTGCAGGTAGCCGTCCTCGAAGCGGAAGCTCGATTGGAACACCTCCGAGACCAAGGGGTCGTAGCCCATGTACTCCTGGATGGCGAAGTTGCTCGTGGCCAGGCCCAGATGCAGCGAAGCGGACAGGTTGATGGGGGAGACATCAGACGGGCCGTGGGGTGCGCCCTTGATCTGGTAGACCTCGGCGAGAGCCAGGATCTTGCGTACGTGGGAGATGCCTCCGGCATGCACGACGGCGGTGCGGATGTAGTCGATGAGCCGTTCAGTGATGAGCAACTCGGCGTCCCAGACGGTGTTGAAGACTTCGCCGATGGCCAAGGGAATGGTGGTCTGCTGACGCAGCGTACGGAGCAACCGCTGGTTCTCGGCGGGGGTGGCGTCCTCGAGCCAGAACAGGTCCACGTCTTCCAAAGAGCGGGCCAAGCGGGCGGCTTCGGTGGGGTTGAGCCGGTGGTGGACGTCGTGGAGGAGCTTCAGCTCGGGACCGACGTGCTCACGGACTGCGGAGAGGATCTTCGGGGCGTGGCGCAGGTAGGCAGAGGTGTCCCAGTTTTCTTCGACTGGACCGGCACCGCGTCCGGCCGGTTCATAACTCGCGGCACCCTTGGTGACGCCATAAACCTTGTCGAGGCCGGGGACGCCGGACTGGGCACGGACGGCGCGGAAGCCCTGCTCGCGGCGTTGGTCTATCGAGTCCAGCAACTCCGGAAGGTCCCAGCCCGTGGCATGAGTGTAGGTGAGGATCTTGTCGCGGGCCGCGCCGCCCAGGAGTTGGTAGACCGGAACCCCGAGGGCCTTGCCTTTGATGTCCCAGAGGGCGAGGTCGATGGCGCCGATCGCGGCCATGGTCACCGGCCCGCGGCGCCAGTATGCACCTTTGTAAAAGTATTGCCAGGTGTCTTCGATGCGGTCTGCGTCCCTGCCCAGCAGGGCTGGGGCAAGGTGATCGCGCAGGTAGCTCGCGACGGACAGTTCGCGGCCGTTCAGCGTGGCGTCACCCCAACCGACGATGCCGTCGTCGGTGGTGATCTTGAGGGTGACGAAGTTGCGGCTGGGGCTGGTTACCAGGACGTCGACATCGACGATTTTTCGGGTCATCGGGAAATCACTACATTCTTCAGCGGCTGGTTCGTGGAAAGGCGGGTGATGTTTTCGGCGATCTCAAGCGCACGGCTGCGGAAGGTCTCTGCAGTGACGCCGGAGGAGTGCGGGGTCATGATGATGTTGTCCAGCCGGCCGAACGGCAGGGTGGAAGGATCGCCGCGGCCGTCAGTGCCCGGGTATTGGTACCAGACATCGATCGCAGCGCCCGCGATCCGCCGGTCTTTCAGGGCTTCATAGAGGGCGGTTTCGTCGACGACCGGTCCGCGGGCAATGTTGACGAGCAACCCGTCCGGGCCGAGGTCGTCGAGTTCGGCCGCGCCCACTATGCCGGTGGTTTGCTCCGTGAGCGGGATGCTGACCACGAGGATGTCCGATTCGCTCAGTGCCTCGCCGAGGCGTTCAGTGGTGCCTGCCCACCGCAAGGAGTTGGCGTGTGCGTCGACGCTTCCGCTGCGGGTGATGGCGATGCCTTCGGCGCCGAAGGCCTTGAGTAGCGACCATGCCGCTCCGCCGATGTGCCCGAACCCGAGGAATGTCACGACAGCGCCGCGCAGTGTTTCCGGTTGCCGGATCTCGGAAGAGTAGACGGACGAAGACCAGACACCGCTCCGAAGCGCCGCGTCTTGACCGATCAGGTTGCGACGGAGGGCCACCAAAACCGTGGCGATGTGTTCGGCAATGGAGCTTTCGTGGTGGAAGGTGTTCGCGCACACCGCCCCTGCGGGCAGTGCGGACGCGTCGATACCGTCGTATCCGGCACCGCCCACGTGGACCAGGCGCAAGTTGCCCGCGGCCGAGCCCATGGCTTCGGTGAAACGTGGCCCGACGTAGACGTCGGCATCTTTGAGGTCGGTGAGCACCGCATGCTCGCTCCAGCTGTCGTGCCAGGAGGCAAGGGCGCCCTCGGGGAGCGCGGTTTCGAAAGTGGAGCGGTGGGGCATCAGGTTGGGGTCTGCGATGACGATTCTCATGGCTACTTTCCCTGGAGGGCTTGCTCTGCGGTGCGCGCGGCAAAAGTGGAGCCACGCACGATGAGTTGTGAACTGAGGTGCACGGCTTCAGTTGCTGTCGGCTTTCCTGCCATCTGCTCCAGGAGGAGCTCAAGGCTGAGGGCGCCGCTTCGGTCAATGGGTACGCGGATGGAGGTGAGCCCCGGCTCTGCCGCGGCGGCAATGTCGAGGTCGTCGATGCCGACAACGCTGATGTCCTCCGGGCAGTGGTAGCCAAGGGTACGGGCGCCGGCGAGCATGCCGATGGCGACCAGGTCGTTGTAGGCAATAACAGCGGTGGCACCGCTGGCGACCACGGAAGCCGCCGCGGCCAGTCCGCCGTCGACCGTTGCATTCTGGTTCCCCACGGTCACGAGTTCGATGCCCCAGTCGGCGCAGAAGCGGGTGATCGCTGCACGGCGTTGGCCGTTGGCCCACGACGACGCGGGTCCGGGGATATAGGCGAGCTTGCGGTGGCCGAGTGCATAGAGATGCTCGACGGCTTGGCGGATTCCCTCGCCGGCTTCCATGAGCACCCGCGCGGCGTGCTCGGCCTCGCCATTGATGACCACCAGCGGCGCGCTACCGGCGAGATTGTGAATCTGCTCGGAAGGCAGGCGGGGCGAGCAAAGGATGATCCCATCCACGCCCGTCGCGAAGGATTCGAGATGTGCCTGTTCCCGCGAGGAGGACTCGGAGGTGTCGGCGAGGACCATCCGGTGGCGGCCATGCCATGCCTGGTCCTGGATGGCTTTGATGAGGGCGGCGAAAACCGCATTTGAAATGTCGGGGACGATGACGCCGAACGTCCGGCTGCCCGTCACTCCGGGCACGTCGTATCCCAACTGCTCGGCCGCGGCCATGACCTTCTGCCGCGTTTCGGCTGCCAGCCGGCCGGGGTCTCCGAATGCCCTCGACGCCGTTGCCAGGGAGACCCCCGCCAGCTTTGCGACATCCGTGAGTTTTGCCGACATCTGTCCTCCAGTTGCTTCGGTGAAACCTTGTCCTGCAAGTATGGAAAGACTTGTACAAGTTTGTCAACGACTTGCACAAAGTTGTTGCGACTGCCGGCTTGCCTGGATCCGTTGAGCGTCGCGTAGCTCCGGAGTAGGGTGGCCCCACCCACCTCGCACCACCAATTGAGGAGCGACCATGTCACATCGCAAACTTCGACTGGCCACCATGACGGCAGTACTCGCGCTGAGCGTGACGAGCGGGGCCCTCGCCAACCCCGCCTTTGCCGAACCACGCCAGACTGAAAAGACCGCCACCGCCACCGGATACGGCGGCGCGGTCAGCACCGTAGACCCTGAAGCATCCGCTGCCGCCATCGAGGTCCTCCGCAAAGGCGGCAACGCGGCGGACGCCGCCGTCGCCGCCGCCGCGACGCTAGGCGTGACCGAACCGTACAGTGCCGGGATCGGTGGTGGCGGCTACTTCGTGTTCTACAACGCGAAGACCGGCAAGATCGGCACCATCGACGGGCGCGAGACCGCGCCGGAGGCGATGCCGCATGACGCGTTCATCGATCCCGCCACGGGGAAGCCGTACAACTTCACGCCGGAGCTCGTTACCAGTGGCGTTTCAGTCGGTGTCCCCGGAACAGCGGCAACCTGGGACCGCGCTCTGGAGCGTTGGGGTACTTTGAGCCTTGGAGATGCCCTCCAGCCGGCCATCAAGGTTGCGAGCCGCGGCTTCGTCGTCGACCCAACCTTCCGCCAACAGACTCTCGACAACAAGCTCCGCTTCGCGGCGTTCAGCTCCACAAGCAAGCTGTACCTACCAGGAGGCGACGCACCCGCCGTCGGCAGCGTCTTCCAGAACCACGACCTCGCCGCGACCTACCGGCTCCTCGCGAAGGAGGGCATCAGCGCCTTCTACGACGGCCCGCTGGCCGCCGAGATCGCGGCAACAGTCCAGGCCCCGCCGAAGACTGCCACCACCACGCTTCCCGTCCCCGTGGGGCACATGACCACAGCCGACCTCGCCGCCTACAAGGCCCTGGACCAAGCGCCCACCCACGTCGACTACCGCGGCCTCGACGTCTACGGCATGGCGCCGTCGAGCAGCGGGGGCACCACCGTGGGCGAGGCGCTCAACATCCTGGACACGGTCAACCTTTCGGAGATGTCCAAACCCGCCGCACTGCATCACTACCTCGAGGCGAGCGCGCTCGCGTTCGCGGACCGTGGAAAGTACGTTGGGGACCCTGCCTTCGTCGATGTTCCTACGGAAGCGCTCACCGACCCGATCTTCGGCAAGGAACGCGCCTGCCAGATCGACCCCCTGCACGCGGCTACGAAGCCCGTCGCGCCGGGGGATGTGACCGGGTACGACGGCGTGTGCCCGGCTTCCGCTGCCGCGCTCGCCGATGAGAAGGACACAGAGAACATCTCGACTACCAACATGACGGTCGCGGACAAGTGGGGGAACGTGGTCGAATACACGCTCACCATCGAGCAGACCGGCGGATCAGGCATCGTGGTACCGGGACGCGGGTTCCTGCTCAACAACGAGATGACCGATTTCTCGGCCGTCTACAGCGCGAGCGACCCCAACCGAATCGATCCCGGCAAGCGCCCTCGCTCGTCGATGTCCCCGACCATCATCCTCAAGGATGGCAAGCCGTTCCTCGCTCTCGGCTCGCCCGGCGGATCGACGATCATCACAACCGTGCTGCAAACCATCTTGAACAGGGTGGACCTGGGCATGAGCATTTCCGACGCGATCGCCGCACCGCGTGCCTCCCAACGGAACACGGCAAAGGTCACGGCCGAACCGGAGTTCATCACGGCGTACGGTAGCCAACTCACACCATATGGCCACCAGTTCACGCCATCCGGCGACGCATTCACCTCGGCGGCGGAGATCGGTGCCGCAACCGCGATCGAGTTCAGGCCCGGCGGGCTCATGATCGCTGCCGCCGAGCCGGTCAGACGAGGCGGCGGCTCGGCGATGGTGCTGAAACCATCGCCGTGAGACGAATGCGGAATCCATTCAGGCTGCTGACACCGGGGGTGGGGCCGGGGTAGCTTGTCCCCATGGCTACCGAAGCAACCACCCTCACCGTTGACGGGCCGAACGGTCCTCGCGACATACGGATCTCCAGTCCTAGCCGGGTCCTTTGGCCCGAGATCGGCCTGACCAAGCTGGATCTGGCGCGCTATATCGTTGAGGTCGGGGAAGCATTCATCTCCGCAAACGGCGGCCGGCCGGTCTCGCTGCAGCGCTTTTCGGACAACATCGACGGCGATCAGTTCTTCTCCAAGAATCCGCCGAAAGGAACACCGGAGTTTATCCGGTCCGTGAAGGTTGTTTATCCGAGTGCGCGCTCGCATCCCCAATTGGTGCTCGATGAGCCGGCAGCTGCAGTGTGGGCCGTCCAAATGAACACAGTGGTCTTTCACCCTTGGCCCTCGCGGGTCGAAAACACGGACAACCCTGACCAGCTGCGGATCGACCTGGACCCGCAACCTGGAACGGATTTCGACGACGCGATTCCCGCAGCCCTTGCGCTGAAAGACGTACTCGCGGAGGCCGGATTGACCACTTTCATCAAGACCTCCGGAAACCGTGGGCTCCACGTCTATGCCCCGATCGAGCCTTCGCATGAGTTCTTGGACGTACGGCATGCCGTGATTGCAGCCGCCCGGGAGCTCGAGCGCCGAATGCCGGACAAGGTGACCACGGCCTGGTGGAAGGAAGAACGTGGTGAAAGGGTGTTCGTCGATTTCAACCAAGCCAATCGTGACCGGACCATAGCAGGCGCGTACAGTCCGAGGGCGCTCGCCCACGCTCCGGTCTCTTGTCCAATCACGTGGGACGAACTTGAATCGGCGGACCCGAAAGGCTTCACCATCCTCACGGTGCCTGGCAGGTTGAAATCGGTGGGGGACCCTTGGGGTGACATGAACTCCAAAGCCGGCAAAATCGACGTCCTGCTTCAATGGTGGGAACGCGATCTCGGTGCAGGGCTTGGGGAAATGCCGTTCCCGCCTGACTACCCGAAGATGCCGGGCGAACCGCCGCGTGTGCAGCCGAGCCGAGCGCGCAAGCACGACTGACAGACAGCCCGGGAAGGTGGCCCCGGCAGGCAATGAGTGGAAGAATGAGGGCTGGACCAAAACGGCCGGCGGCGCATCTTGCCTGCTGAGACCCAGGTGAGTCCCCCAGTGCGCCGTCGGTCTTGACCTTGTCGAGCTCTTACGCCGCGCCGGTCCATCTTGGCGCGCTTGCCGCGTGCCGGAGTTCCTTGGCGCGGGTGCGGAATCCGTCGGACGCCGTGCGCGGTTCGTCGCATGCCGGCGGAGCCGCACGGTGGGGGACCGCGCTCGGACGCACAGTCACGGCCGGTTCACGCACGCTTGCCACGGGGCAAAGGTCGGTGACCAGCCCCATGCCGGCACACTCCCGCGCAGCGGCGATGCCGGCAACAACCGCGGGCTTGTCCTCGAACGGCGTCGAAACAGCGATGACCGCCCCGTCAGGTGATTTGAGGCGGAACCTGAAGAAGGACTCCCCGTCAAGAAACACTTCGAATATGCCAGCCACTGCTACCTCCCGGTCTGCGGACCCTGCTCGGTAGCGACTTCACTACGAGCGGGTCGGAGCATCGCTGCATTCCCGTCCGCTGCTCTGGTTGAACAACCACCGTGAATCGTCTTTCACGTGATATTCAGTCTGTTCTGACTGCGTTGAGGCTAACAAGACCGCGTGAGTAAATCCTGTGTAAAACGTGTGCAACCCGGGGCGGGTCAGCTGCCACTTGCCCGGTTCATCAGGTGCTCGAGCAGCGCCAGTTCCGGAAATCCGGGGTGGCGCGCAATGCTGGACCTCAGTTTTGCACGGAGGTGTTCGCCACTCGGTTCGGTTCCGCCGAGGACTTCGTCGATGATTTCCTGCGCCTGCTCACGCAGGGCGGCCAGGGTGTCGCGGTCGTCACCGGGAACCAGAACCGGTTCCGGCTCGACGAGCGGGTCTTCAGACTCCAAAGGTTCCGACACTGCCAGCTCCTGATATTTCATCCCGGCAACTCCCAGTTAGGTCCGGAATTCGCCCCCATCCACTAGATAGTAATGAGGGCGCCCGGGTTGTTCACCGCTAAATGCTCAGAACGACGAATATGGCTTGGAAACGGTGGTTTGTGACGCGGACCCGACGGCGGCGACGTTCCGCCGTCGGGCCGTTGCGTTTCAGTCCATGACGAGGTCGCGGGCGGCGGCGGCAATGTGGCGTGCCGAAATGCCCGCTGCGTTGAGCAAGTCCTTGGGCTCACCGGAACCAGGAAGTTCCCTCACGGCGAGAAGCGCGATATGGAGTTTGGGCGTGTTGGCGCTCGCAAGCGCTTCGAGGACAGCCGAGCCGAGGCCGCCTTGGGCGTAGTGGTCTTCGGCGACAACAATCCGGCCATCGGTTTCGAGGCACGTCCGGCGCAAGGTGTCGACGTCGATCGGCTTGACGGAGTAGAGGTCGATGACGCGCGCTCTGATCCCCGACTCGGCCAGCTGCTCGGCGGCGGCGAGGCATTCGTGGAGTGTGACGCCGGCGCCGATGAGCGCCACTTGGTCATCGGCGCCGGCACCGTGGACCTTGCTTCCGCCAAGGGGGAACTGTTCGTCCGGACCGTAAATCACGGGATAGGCGCCCCGGGTGGCTCGCAGGTAGGAGATTCCGGGTGTGTCCGCCATGGCGCTCACGAGCTGCGCTGTGGACGGAGCGTCAGCCGGATAGAGCACCGTGGAAGTGTGCACCGCCCGCATGGCGGCAATGTCCTCCAGGGCCATCTGCGAGGGACCGTCTTGCCCGATTTCAACGCCGGCATGCGTGCCGACGAGTCGGATGTCCACCTCCGAGACTCCGGCCATGCGGATAAAGTCGAATGGCCGCGAAACCAGGAAAGCCGCGAAACTTGAGGCGAAGGCCACGTAGCCGCGGACTGAGAGGCCGATGGCGGCGGCCACGAGTTGCTGCTCGGCAATGAAAACTTCAAAATACCGCTCAGGGGCCACTTCCTCGAAGTCCCCGGCATGGGTCGAATTCCCCACTTCGCCGTCGAGGACCACCACTTCGGGGCGGGCCGCCAGCGCGGACACGGCGGCCCCAAAGGCGGCCCTGGTCGCCACTTTGTCGCCGACCTTCCAATCCGGGAGCGTGACGGAAACGTGAGTGCCCGGCGTGATTGCTGGAGTGCCGGGTTCCGGAGGACGGGTGGTCACGCGGACGCTGCTTGGCCCTCCAAGGGCCGCTATGGCTTTCTCGGCCATGTCTGCCGGGAGCGCCTTGCCGTGCCAGCCGTTCTGGTCTTCGATCTCAGGTACCCCTTTGCCCTTGATCGTCTTGGCCAGAATGACCGTCGGCTTATCGGGATCGCTCGTGGCCCTGCTCAGTGCATCGTCTATCTGGGAGATGTCATGGCCGTCGATGATGAGGGCCTGGGCTCCGAACGCTTCGACCCGCCGGGCGTAGGCGTCCATGTTCCACTGAAGTTCTGTGGGGCCGTCCTGGCCAAGCCGGTTGACGTCCACGACGGCGGTGAGGTTGCCGAGCTTGTAGTACGCCGCCTTGTCCACTGCCTCCCACATGGACCCTTCAGCTAGTTCGCTATCGCCGCACAACACCCATGTATGGAAGGGAAGCTTGTCCAGGTACCGTCCTGCGAGGCTCACCCCGACGGCGACCGGCAGCCCTTGTCCCAGCGAGCCGGTCGCCACATCCACCCAAGGCAGCACCGGCGTCGGGTGTCCTTGAAGCCGGGCACCGAACTGACGGTAGGTATTCAGCAGCTCATCTTCCTCGACGACGCCCACAGCCCGATACATGGAATACAGCAGGGGTGAAGCATGTCCTTTGGAGAAAATGAGATGGTCGTTGTTCGGCAACGCCGGCTGTTCCCAGTCGTAGCGAAGGTGCCGCGTGAGGAGGACCGCCATGAGGTCCGCGGCCGACAGCGACGACGTGGGATGACCCGAACCGGCGTTGGTGCTGCACCTGATGGAGTCCACACGCAATTGCGTAGCCAGGGCCCGAAGGGAGTCCATGTCTTCCGTTTGCATCGGTGCCGGCCGCAATTCTGGATCTTTTGACATCTCTCAGTTGCCTTTCATACGCTCCGAGCGGGTGGCCTGTCCTACGTGTCCGGCCTACAAGATCGTCAGGGGCGGCTCTCCCAAGGGCCGCGAGGGCGGGAAGGGAAGGTCCGGGCCCGGCTCGGGGACAGGGGAAGGCCCCGGCTCGGGCAGCGGAACCGGCTCGGGGGTTCCCGGGCGGGGTCCGGGTCCGGGGTCCGGACCCGGGGCCGGTACGGGCGTCGGCCCTGGTTCAGGCAACGGCACCGGCTCCGGCGTCGGGCTTGGGCCGGGCTCCCGGGTAGGGTCAGCGTTAGGGTCGCGCGTCGGGTCGGGAGGGAACTCGCTCATTGTTTGCTCCTCGAATCGTCAATGAAGTTCGGGCGGACGTCCGTGGGGCCGGCCTGCTCGTGGCCGACCCCACGGGGCTCAGCGGTCCGACGGACGAGGACCTGTTTCTGTGCCCGGACCGGCTTCCGTGGCAGGCCACGCTTCGGCGCCGCGTTCCACGGAAGGGTCACGAGGCGTTTCTTCCGTGGTGTAGTCGCCTTCGATCCGCTCGGCGGGCAGATCCGCGACCCGCTCCGTGCCGTAGTCGCCCTCGGTGTATTGTCCGACGCGAGTC
Organism: Arthrobacter sp. 01T428; assembly: GCF_056398685.1. Lineage (NCBI taxonomy): Bacteria > Bacillati > Actinomycetota > Actinomycetes > Micrococcales > Micrococcaceae > Arthrobacter > Arthrobacter sp. 01T428. The sequence continues at coordinate 243,590 of NZ_JBFTPW010000006.1, forward strand.
GCGTCACCGCCGTCGGCCGCTTCCATAGCGGCAGGGGCCGTCAAATCAGGGTCGACGGCGGGCAGCTCCGACGTGGCCTCAACAGGGGTGGCTGCTGAGCCGGAGTCGTCGACGTCGCCGGCGGCCACGGAACCGCGCCAAGCGCCAGTCTCGTAGCCTCGCTCCTCGATGAATTTCTTGAACTTGTCGAGGTCGGCTGAAACCCGCATATCGTCGATGCCCACCATCGAGCCGGCCTTTTCGGCAAAGCCCTCCGGCTCCCATTCGATCTCCACACTCACGCGGGTACGGTCCGCGCCAAGTGGTTCGAAGCTTACGGTGCCGGCGTTCCTTGGTCCGTCGACGCTGGCCCAGCTGACCAGGGAATCCGGGACCTGCTCAAGGATTTGGGCGTTAAAGCCGCGCTTGACGCCGCCGACGTTGGTGGAAAAATGCAGGGCTGTCTCGTCGATTTGTTCGACCGCTTCGACGCCCTTCATGAATTCCGGGAACGACTCGAACTGGGTCCATTGGTTGTAAGCCACTGAAACGGGAACTTCCACGTCGATTGTTCGGTTGACCGTAGCCATGTTCATTCTCCTTGCTAGCGCTTGTTGCTGCGGATGTAGCTGGGCTTTGGCGATCTAGCCGGCGTCGAATGTTTCGCCGTCGTCGTCTTTCGGGGACTTATCCTCGGGCAGTCCTGTCGCATCGCCCTTCGGTTCGGATGAGAAGGAAGTCCCTGCCTTGCTTCCCTCGGAGTTCGACTCATCCAGCTCGGCGTCGGCCGATGGCACCGCGGCTGATCCGTTGTGCCCGCCCTGATTCGCCTGCCGGGCCCCCCGTCCTGCTGTTTCTTGTTCCGGCGTCGGAGTTCCGTAGCCTCCGGCTGCCTCTTCCTCGGCTCCATGCTGCTCGTCCATTTCCATGCCGTCCTTCCGTATTGGTTGAACTTGTTGGTGGAAAATCATGACCCGCTACCCAGGACGGCTTCCGTCGGTGACCGGAAGCCGGCCTTGGATGCAGGCCCATGGCCCCGGACAGAAGGCCTCCGGCCCTCTGTCGACGCCCGTTCAAGCCTGTTACCACATCGAAACTAGTAGGCCGGGAGGTCACTTGTCCATGGATTCGGGAAAATTGATCAGCAAACTTACTATGTCGATCGAGAAGGCCTAGACTAGGCCGGCGTCAGGGCCTCGAACTATCGTTTCTGCCCGGCCTTCCGGCGCCGGGGAGACCAGGAAAGCAGCGGGTACAGCAGCACGAGCGCCGCGAGGGCGACAAGGATGCTGCCGCCCGCGGCGAGGCCGGCCTCAGGCCCCACGGCAACGCTGAAGATCAGTCCGGCGCACCCGGCGATCAGCAGGGACACACACGCCACGACGGCCTTGACGATCTTGTCGCCTGCAGCCACCAGCCGGTACTTGACGTGATGCTGGAAGAGCCGCCGGTGCAGGCTTACCGGAACGAGCATGAGCCCGGTGGTCATGGTCGCCAGGACAACCAGCAGGAGAAACCACCATTTTTGCATCTCTGTGAGCGTGCCGAATCGCTGCTGGAACGGCAGGGTCAGCAGGAAGCCGCCGATAATCTGCACGCCCGTCTGGAGGACGCGCATCTCCTGGAGCAGCTCATTCCAGTTTCGGTCCATCCGTTGGTCCTCGGACTCGTGCCTGGTGTCGGGAGCCGGCCCGGGGAACAGGGGATCTTCCGGTCCGCTCACGACGGCCGCGGCAGTTCGCAGCCTGCCACGGGATTCAGTCCCATGTAGTTCAAGGGACCGGCAACAATATTCAGGCTAATCGTTGCGAACTGGGAGCACTGCGCCGGGACGGCGCTGAAGTAGCCTCGCTGTCCGGCCGCTACTGCTCCTATGACGAGCCAGATCACCACGATCAGCCCGAAAATCGACCCGAATCGCATGGCCATCGACCAACCTCTCATCGATTCCGAATATCAATCAGCTTACTTATTCGGCGACTTCGACCATAGGCTGGCCGGATGGCAACCCACGTAGGGACGTCGGGGTGGAGTTACGACCACTGGGACCACGTGCTCTATCCCGCCGGCACCCCCTCCCGCAACCGGCTCGATTACTACGTGCAGCAATTCGAGACCGTAGAACTCAACGCGAGTTTCTATCGTTGGCCGCGCGATTCATCGTTCGCCAGTTGGCGACGCCGCCTACCTGAAGGGTTCGTGTTTTCGGTCAAGGCGCCCCGTGGGCTCACCCATGGCAAGCGCCTTTACGCACCCGAAGCCTGGATCGGCAGGATCACCTCGGCGTGGCATGAGCTCGGGGACAGGCGTGGGGTCCTGCTGGTCCAGTTGCCGCCGGGAATGGAGCGCGACGACGGCCGGCTGGCCTATTTCCTTGGCCTCCTCCCCGAGTGGATCAAGGTCGCCGTCGAATTCCGCCATGACAGCTGGCATGACGAGGCTGTCTACGAGTTGCTTGAAAAGCACCGGACGGCCTATTGCATCATGAGCGGGGCGGAGCTCCCGTGCGTCCTCCGAGCGACGGCGCCGTTTGTCTACATCAGGATGCATGGGCCGGATCACCACCACCTTTATGGAGGTTCATACTCCGATCAGGACCTGCGCTGGTGGACCGACCGAATTGCGGAATGGGAGACGGCGGGCAAGGAGGTTTTCGTCTATTTCAATAACGACGGCGGCGGTAACGCGGTCCGTAATGCCCGCACCCTCCGTTCCTTCCTCGGCAACCACTAGGCGTGGACTCCATGGTTGTTGGGTACGGTAGTTTCCATGGTTGAAACCAAGAAGGTCAGGATGCCAGCTTCATCCCTCATGACCGTGATCTTGGCTTTTGCGGCAAACCTTCTTGTTGCGGTCGCAAAGACTGTCGCCGCCGTGCTTACCGGCTCCGCTTCGATGATCGCTGAGTCCGCCCACTCCTGGGCGGACACGGGAAACCAGGTCTTCCTGCTGGTGGCCGAGAGGAGATCCTCGAAGAAGCGGGACGTGGCCCATCCGATGGGCTACGGCAGGGAAGCATACGTGTGGTCGATGTTTGCCGCCTTTGGCTTGTTCACCGCAGGCGCCGTTGTTTCCGTGATGCACGGCATCCAACAGCTTTTCGCGCCCGAGCCCGCCGGTGATTTCGCGGTCGCCTATATTGTCTTGGCGGTATCGTTCGTCCTGGAAGGGGGTTCGTTCGTCCAGGCATTCCGGCAGGCCCGCAAGTCCGCACGGGAGCTCGAACGCCGGACCTTGGAGCAAGTGCTCAAGAGTTCAGATCCCACCATGCGTGCAGTCTTCGCGGAGGATAGCGCCGCGCTCATAGGCCTGCTCATTGCCTTCTTGGGAATCTTCCTGCACCAGCTCACTGGATCACCACTTCCGGATGCGCTCGGATCCATATTTGTCGGCATTCTTCTCGGTGTCATCGCCGTAGTGCTGATAGATCGCAATCGTCGCTTCCTTGTCGGCCAGGGCGTCACTCCGGAACTCGAGAAGTCGATGGCGATCAGGGTCATGGAACACCGCGAAATCGAGCGCCTGACATATCTTCACCTGGAGTTTGTCGGTCCGCGCAAGTTGTACCTCGTGGCCGCAGTGGATATCACCGGCGACCTCCGGGAGCACGAAGTGGCCATCGCGCTGCGCCGCGTGGAACGGGAACTCGAGGACGAGGAGACCGTCGAGGAGGCCGTCCTGACCCTCGCTACCCCCGACGAGCCCTCGCTGTCCTTCGGCGTTCGGCCTCCGTCGCCGGCCGTGGAGTAAACCAGGACCGTCAGTCCGCTTGAACCTCCGGGGAAAACAAGTACAAGCTACTCGTGTCATGGTTCACACAAAGTTGTTGACTCAAGGGACCGGCATCCGCGCGCTGTCCGAGGACGCCGATCCCGGCTGGCCAACGGCAGGGTCGGCCGATCGATAACACCGGCGTTGCGGAGGCGCAGTCAATTTTCGAGGGGAGTTCCAATGGACGGTCAACTTTGGATTTGGATCGTGGTGGCGGTCGTGATCATCGCGGTGATCGTCGCCGTCGTCGTTTATGGGCGCCGCGCGAAGAACGCCGCTAACCGCAAGCGCGCTGCGGACCTCCGCGAGAAAGCCCGTGCCGACGCCCTCGGAGCTCATGAGCGCAGCGCCGAGGCCGCTCGGGCGGCCGCAGACGCCGCGCGCGCCGAGAGCGAGGCGGAACGCTTGCACCGGGAGGCCGCGGACAAGCAGAAAGCCGCCGAGCGCGCCAACGAAGTCTCGCAGGACAGGTTGCGGCGGGCAGAAGAGTTGGACCCGGATGCCGGCAACCGCTCGGATCCGGATAGTGCGGGTAGCCGTCCGGACCGGGACGACGACGGCGGCCGTCGGGAGCGGGACGACGACCGAGGCGACGGGGAGGGACGCCTGGACCCGAGACCATAGGCTAACCGGTTGCGATCACGCCCCACCTGCCGTAGGTGCGGCTTGAGGTTGCTCCGCCACTTCCTGGGTGGCTGCCCAGCTCGCGAGGAGGCGCAGGGCGTCTGCAGAGGGGGAGCCAGGTTCTGCAGGGTAGATGAACAGCGAGAGGCCGGTGTCCGCCGACAATTCCATTGCCTCGAAAAGTAGGCGGAGTTCACCCACCACGGGGTGGTGGAAATGCTTGAAACCGCTGTAGTGGCGGCGCACGTTGTGCGCGGCCCAGCGAGTGCGGAATTCATCGCTTCGGGTGGAAAGCTCTCCTACAAGGTCGCTCAGCCCGCGGTCGAAGGGGTCGCGGCCGGCCTCGGTGCGGAGGATGGCAACCATATTGTTGGCGGCGAGTTCCCAATCCGGGAAGAACCGCCGGGCCCGTTCTTCATCCAGGAATATGAAGCGTGCGTAGTTGGCGGGCCGGACCGGGTTGACGTACATCTCGGAATGCAAAGCAAGGCCGAGTTTGTTGGCGGCAAGGATGTCCATGCGGGCGTTGCGGACGAATGCCGGCGCGTCAGTAATGGCGTCAAGGGCGAACTGCACACTTGGCCGGACCTGCTGTGGTGCGGATCGACGCTGCCTCTTGCTTGTTCCGGCGGTACGCGCCAGATCGAACAGGTGCGCACTCTCAGCCTCGTCGAGTTGGAGGGCCCTCGCCAGTGCCTCCAAGACGCTCTCGGACACTCCCGCAAGGTTCCCGCGTTCGAGCCGGGTGTAATACTCAACGCTCACTCCGGCGAGGGTCGCGACTTCGCCGCGACGGAGCCCCGGTACTCGCCGATTGCCGCCCGACGTCGGCAGCCCTGCCTGTTCGGGGGTGATCTTCGCGCGCCGGGAAGCAAGGAAGTCGCGAGCGTCGTTGCGGTTGTCCATGCGATCAACGATAGTGACCTCGCAGCGCCCTGAGGGAGTCCCTGACAGTACCTCTATCAACGACACCTCCCGGCAGCGGTGAGGAGCCCGACGTCGTCCGGGATCCGGGCGTCGTGCTAGAAAATGTGGAAATCGCCCGCATCGGCGTTCGCGGACGGATAGACCACGGGTTCCCGCCCCAACTCCAGCAGGACGTCGTTGATGCTCATTTGCCCGTCGAGTTGGACGGCCGGGACGAAGGCGGTTTCGGATTCGACTTCAGCGGTCATGGATCGATCTTATGTGCGGCAGGGCCCACGGGCGCGATGAACACGCGAGCTCCAGGCTAAGTCGCCGGGCGACGTTTTGTGTTCGAGGATCACGGTTTCTGGGATGCGGCCGCGGAGGGGGAGAGATCGGCCAGCGTAAGGGGATGTGCGGGAGCCTCCGGGAAGGGGTGGCTGATGGTCACAGCCAGATCCGGACTGACGTGGACCAGGGCACCACCGGGAAGCGCTCTCCACTCGGGGTTGTCATCCATCGGCTCGGTGGCGATGAGGACGTGTCCTGCACGCGAGGCCTCCCTACTGTGGGCGCGGATCCTGGAGCTCCGCGCGTCCAGGGGAGCCGCCTCGGCCGAGCGGGCAGGAAGCCGTTCCAGAATGTGAAGCTCATGCGTGTCCGGATACCTGACTGCCCAAACGTCGCTCGCCGTCGTCAGGATGAGGTTCAAGCTGAACACCGGCAGTTCCTTGGCGATCCAGCTGATCGCTCGGATGATACCTTCGCCGACGTCGCCATCCGCTCTTCTGCTCTCCGCGGTGATCAAGGCGAAGAGGCGCTCACTGTCTGTTTGGCCCTTCACCAGATCCGCGACACCGGACTCCGCCAGCCGCTGGTCCAACCGCTCAAGATCGCCGAAGGCACCGTTGTGGGCGAACAACCTCCCGTCCTGCTCGAAAGGGTGCGTGTTGACCATGGTGTGCGCGCCGGTGCTGGCATATCGCACATGGGCCAGGAATGTCGTGCTCTTCAGGACCCGTGCTTCACGTGCAAAGGCGTGGTCCTCCCATGCGGCGAGTGGCTGCTTGGCGACATGGGCCTTGCCGTCACCGTCAAAGGTGCCTATGCCGGCGCCGTCGGGCTCGCGCCGGCTCTGGTCAGCGAGGCTGTCCGGGGCGTCCAAAAGCCAGAAAGTGGCCCGGACTGCTTGCGAACCGGCATGCAAGCCGAACAATCGGCACATGGCACGCATCCTTCCTTCAATCGTCTGGCGGCGAAGCTGCTGCTGGCTAGTGGTGGAACGCCTGGGTCTGCCCACCGGCGGGCATCGGTGCCTTGAGGCCGTCCAGGTAGGCGACTTCTTTCTTGAGATCGGCCAGGAAACTGGATGCGAGGTCGCGGGTGAATCCGTTGCGGACAACGATCCGTTGGACTGTGATCTCGCTCAATCCTTCCGGCATGGGGTAGGCGGGGACGAGCCACCCATTCATCCGCAGCCTTTCGGACAAGTGGTGAAGGTTCCACCTCTCGGTGTAGCCGTCGGTGAGTTGCCAGGCAAAGACAGGAATGTCGGATCCGTCGCTCCACAAAGTAAACGCCTCCATTGCCCCTATTTCACTGGAGAGATAGAGTGCCACGTCCCGGGAGGTTGCCTGGACGGATTTGTATCCCTCGTATCCGAGCCGGAGGAACAGGTAGTACTGAAGGAGCACCTGGGCGCCGGGGCGTGAGAAGTTCAGGGCGAAGCTCGGCATGTTCCCGCCCAGGTAACTGACATGGAAAATCAGGTCCTCCGGGAGTGCCTGCTCGTCACGCCAGATAATCCAGCCGAGGCCGGGGTAGACCAAGCCGTACTTGTGGCCGGAGGTGTTGATCGAGGCAACCCGCGGCAGGCGGAAGTCCCAGACGGTCTCCCGTTGCAGGAAAGGTGCAACCATGGCTCCGGAGGCGCCGTCGACGTGGATCGGAATATCAAGGCCCCGCTTTGCCTGGATCTCGTCCAACGCCGCCGAGATCTTCTCGACGGGTTCATAGACCCCCGTGTAGGTCACGCCCATGATCGCGACAACGCCGATGGTGTTCTCATCGACGTACTTGTCCAGCTCGTAGCCGTCCAGCATTTGGTGTTCCTGCGACACCGGAACGAAGCGGGCCTCCACGTCCCAGTAGTTGCAGAACTTCTCCCAGCACACTTGGACGGCCGAGCTGAGGACCAGGTTGGGTTTGTCCGTGGACAGGCCGGCCGCCCTCCGTGCGTGCTGCCAGCGACGTTTCAAGGCCAGGCCGCCCAGCATGCACGCCTCGGAAGAACCGATCGTTGAGGTCCCGACTGACTTGGCGGGATCGGGTGCGTTCCACAAGTCTGCGAGCATCCGCCAGCAACGGGTTTCGATCAACGCCGTCTGCGGGTACTCGTCCTTGTCGATCATGTTCTTGTCGAACGTCTCGGCGTACAGCTTCGACGCTTCCGGTTCCATCCACGTTCCAACGAATGTTGCCAGGTTCAAGCGGGAGTTGCCGTCCAACATGGCTTCGTCGTGGACAACCTGATAGGCGGTCGACGGAAGGGACTCACCGTCCGGAATGGTGAACCGTGGAAAAATACTGGATTCTCCCGGTCGGCTGAAGACGGGGTTCAGCTCTACTGCAGTGTCGGGTTCATGGGCTGATGTTCGGTGTGACCTATTGATGGTTCGCTCCTTTGACTCGCCGCTGCGCGAGCCGCTGCGGTGGCATGGCCCGCCAAGGCCCCACGCTACCGCGTGCGTACGCCGTACCCAAGAACTTTCGGGAGCCGCCATCGTTCAGATCGTCGCAGCCTGTGGCCTTCCAGGCCATGGTGCCAAAGTGACTCCTGGTGCATAATCGCAGGGGACGGAGCTCTGTCACCGTGAGGCTAGGAGGCACCAATGTCGATGCAGGACACTCCAGAAGATCGTCGGCCGGGGGAGACGCAAAGCGTTCCGCTACCAGGATCGGACAGGGCTCCCGCCCCGGGCCTCCGGGACATTCTCGGCCCTGTCGATCCTTCCCATCGGATCGAAGCGACAGTCATCCTGAGGCGCCAGGAAGAAATGCCCGAGGTGCCGTCCGCTGTGCTTTCGCGGGACGAACTTGCCTCCCGATACGGCGCATCGGCCGCAGACCTGGATCTTGCTGTAGGCACCTTCGCCAACCTTGGTCTCGACGTCGTGGAGTCGGACGCGGCCAGCCGCAGGATTCGGCTGGCCGGAACCGTGGAGCAGATGAGCAGCATTTTCGGGACATCCCTGGACGGGTTGACCAGCCGAAGCCCGGACGGTACCGCTATCACCCACCGGCACCGCACCGGAGGCCTCCACGTCCCTGCGGCCCTCGACGGCGTCATCGTTGCCGTCCTTGGCCTTGACGACCGGCCGCAGGCCCGCGCCCAATTCCGCGCCATTCCCCTCGCTGCGGCCGCTGCGAGCTACACCCCGCCGCAGCTGGGAAGGATCTACAATTTCCCTGCGGGAACGGACGGGACGGGCCAAACCGTTGCCATCCTCGAGCTGGGTGGCGGCTACGGGCAGCAAGACCTTGACACGTACTTCCTGGGCCTTGGTATCCCCACGCCAAGCGTCACCGCAGTAGGAGTCGACGGCGGGGCGAACCAGCCGGGGCAGGATCCGTCGGGCGCCGACGGGGAAGTCCTGCTGGACATCGAGGTGGTCGGCGCCTTGGCGCCGAAGGCCAACATATTGGTCTATTTCGCCCCCAACACCGACGCCGGGTTCCTGGATGCGATTATCGCTGCCTCGCATGCAACCCCGACGCCGGCCGCGATCAGCATCAGCTGGGGCCAGAGCGAAGACGCCTGGACCGGCCAAGCCCGGACGGCTTTCGACCAGGCCATGGCCGACGCCGCGGCCCTCGGCGTGACGGTGACAGCGGCAGCCGGGGACAACGGCAGTGCCGACGGCGCAACCGACAACAAGGATCACGCCGATTTCCCGGCGTCGAGCCCTCATGTGCTGGCCTGCGGCGGAACCAGACTTCAAGCGGACACCGCAACAGGTGTCATCAGGGCGGAAACGGTCTGGAACGACGGACCCAACTCGGCTACCGGCGGAGGATTCAGCGACGTCTTTCCGGCGCCCTCCTGGCAGTCGGGGATCCCGGGGCACGCCAAGCACAAGCCTGTGCCCAAGAAGGCCGGAAGGGGCGTCCCCGATGTCAGCGGCGTTGCCGACCCGCAGACCGGCTATCAGGTGCGCGTCGACGGGAAAGACATGGTGATCGGTGGAACAAGTGCGGTGGCGCCGCTCTGGGCGGCCCTCGTCGCCCGGCTCGCCCAGGCCACCAACAGGCGCTTCGGCCTGATCCAGCCGCTGCTTTACCAAAACGGCAAGCAACCGGCGTCGGGCTTCCATGACATCACCTCAGGCTCCAATGGAAGCTACCACGCCGGGACCGGTTGGGATCCCTGCACAGGCCTGGGCAGTCCGGACGGCAGTGCCCTCCTTGCGTTGCTCCAAGCCAAGGCTTAGTGGACCTGCCGGAGCCATTGCGGCGGTCCAAAACCCGCCACAACACGGCTTTGACTCGGTAAACTGGTTGGTGTCCTTTACAACCTCAGGTTTCAAAGGAGGCTACACAATGGCTGGATACTTTGAGCTGGTCGATGGACCCAACGATGGGTACAGGATTGCACTGCGCGACGGGGAAGGCGAGATCCTGGCGATGTCTACGACCTTTGCCACCAAACAATCGGCTGTCCGCGGGATATCCACACTCCGGGAGATCGCCGGAACAGCCCTCATCAAGGACAGGAGCCACGGACGGTGGACGCCGTCCCTTGAGCGTCAGGCCCACCACTTGCATCTGTTCCACCAACCCGCATGGCGGAAGCACGAAGTGAGAAGCGCAGCAGGCCGCTTATAACCCTGCGATAGCGCGGGTTCGCAAACCGCCCCGCACTCCAGTTCCCACAGGGCACTCCGTTACGGATTGAACGGGCTGCAATGACGCATGCCGAAAATGCCGTCCCGCCAAGTCTCCTCGGGGGGAAAACGGCACGCCTCCGCCTGCTTTGGCTGCCCCAGCCCGAGCGGATACGATGGACGATGGCTGGCTGTGGTCCCCGTACGCCACAAGCTATGAAGCCTTATCAATGAATAGGAGACACCCGTGTCAGATGCCCAGCAGATCACCCTCATCGTCGATGGCGAAGAGACCAAGGTGACGGAGGGGACCACCGGCGCGGAACTCTTCTTTGAGCGCCGCGACGTCGTTGTGGCCCGAGTCGACGGCGAACTCAAGGACCTCGACCAAGTGCTGCCCGAGGGTGCCCAGGTTGACGGCATCACCATCGACTCGCCGGACGGCCTGAACGTCCTCCGCCACTCCACCGCGCACGTGATGGCCCAGGCTGTGCAGCAGCTTCGTTCGGACGCCAAGCTCGGAATCGGTCCCTACATCACAGACGGCTTCTACTTCGATTTCGATGTCGCCGAGCCCTTCACTCCTGAAGACCTGCGGCAGCTTGAGAAGATGATGCAGAAGATCATCAACCAGAACCAGAAGTTCGTGCGCCGCGTCGTCACCGAGGACGAAGCCCGCGAAGCCATGAAGGGCGAGCCTTACAAGCTTGAACTGCTGGGCAAGAAGAACGACGCCGCCGACGCCGGAGAGGGCGTCAACGTCGAGGTGGGCGCCGGGGACATCACCATCTACGACAATGTGGATCGCAAGAGCGGCGACAGCGTCTGGTGCGATCTCTGCCGAGGCCCGCACCTGCCCAACACCAAACTGATCTCCAACGCTTTCGCCCTGACCCGCTCCTCGGCGGCGTACTGGCTGGGTAACCAGAACAACCAGCAGTTGCAGCGTATCTACGGCACCGCTTGGCCCACCAAGGACGCGCTGAAGGCGTACCAGGAGCGCATCGCCGAGGCCGAGCGCCGAGATCACCGCAAGCTCGGCGCGGAACTTGACCTGTTTTCCTTCCCGGATGAGCTGGGCTCCGGCCTGCCGGTGTTCCACCCGAAGGGCGGGATCATCCGCAAGGCGATGGAGGACTATTCGCGCCAGCGCCACGTGGACGCCGGATACGAGTTCGTCTACACCCCGCACATCACCAAGGGACACCTCTACGAGGTCTCCGGCCACCTTGACTGGTACAGGGAAGGCATGTTCCCGGCGATGCACATCGACGCGGAACTGAACGACGACGGCACCGTGCGCAAGCCCGGCCAGGACTACTACCTGAAGCCGATGAACTGTCCGATGCACAACCTCATCTTCCGTTCGCGCGGCCGCTCCTACCGGGAACTGCCCCTGCGGCTCTTCGAATTCGGCTCTGTGTATCGCTACGAGAAGTCCGGTGTTGTCCATGGTCTGACCCGCGTGCGCGGCATGACACAGGACGACGCCCACATCTACTGCACCCGCGAACAGATGAAGGACGAGCTCACCACCACCTTGAACTTTGTCCTTGGCCTCCTCAAGGACTACGGACTGGACGACTTCTACCTTGAACTGTCCACCAAGAACGAAGACAAGTTCGTTGGGGAAGACGCCGCCTGGGAAGAAGCCACACGCACCTTGGCAGAAGTAGCCGAGGCCTCGGGGCTGGAACTTGTTCCGGATCCGGGTGGAGCCGCGTTCTACGGCCCCAAGATCTCCGTGCAGGCGAAGGACGCGTTGGGCCGCACCTGGCAGATGTCCACCATCCAGCTGGACTTCAACCTGCCTGAGCGTTTTGAGTTGGAGTTCCAGGCTGCCGACGGCACACGCCAGCGCCCCGTCATGATCCACCGCGCGCTGTTCGGCTCGGTAGAGCGTTTCATGGGCGTCCTCACCGAACACTACGCGGGAGCTTTCCCCGCGTGGCTCTCGCCCGTGCAGGTGGTCGGCATTCCGGTGGCTGAGGCGTTCAACGACTACATGTTCGACGTCGTTGGCCAGCTCAAGGCTGCGGGTATCCGTGCCGAAGTGGACATTTCCTCGGACCGCTTCCCAAAGAAGATCCGCACCGCGAGCAAGGACAAGATTCCGTTCGTCCTCATTGCCGGCGGAGAGGACGCAGAGGCCGGTGCGGTGTCGTTCCGCTTCCGTGACGGCAGCCAAGACAACGGTGTGCCCGTTGCCGAGGCCGTCCGAAGGATCGTGGACGCCGTCAAGAACCGCGAGAGCTGACGAGTCGGACACCGCGGGGGCCAGGAAAAATGCAGGAGAACACGGGCGTGACAGCTGACTATCCGGGCGATGCCGAAGTGACTGACGACTTCGGCCTGGCAGGTGTTCCTGATGCCTTCCAACGCCTGTGGACTCCGCACCGCCTGGCCTACATCAAGGGTGGGCAGAACCAGTTCAAGAACGAGGACGACTGCCCGTTCTGCGTGGCTCCGAGCCGCACGGACAAGGAATCCCTCATCGTGCGCCGCGGCAAGACGTGCTACGTGGTGCTCAATTTGTTCCCGTACAACCCCGGTCACTTGCTCGTGTGCCCGTACCGGCATGTTCCGGACTACACGGACATTACCGTGCAGGAAACGGCGGAAATGGCGGAGCTCACGCAGACCGCGATGCGGGTGCTGCGCAAGGTGGCCAACCCGAGCGGCTTCAACCTGGGCATGAACCAAGGTGTGGCCGGCGGGGCGGGCATCGCCGCCCACCTGCATCAGCACGTAGTTCCGCGCTGGGGCGGGGACGGTAACTTTTTCCCCATCATCGCCCAGACGAAGGCCGTCACCCAGACCCTTGACGAGGTCCGCCAGCAAGTGGCCGACGCCTGGCCGGAAGAGTCGGATCTGTCCGGGGAGCCGGATGCTTAATCGGCACGCCCGCGGGTTCTTCACCGGGCTGTTCTCGCCCCTGGCCCGGTTCCTGCTCAAGGTGGGGGTCTCGCCCGACGCCGTTACCGTCGTCGGGACCGCGGGCGTAGTTCTCGGTGCCCTGATTCTCTACCCCCTGGGCCAGCTCTGGTGGGGTTCGCTGCTGATCGCCGTTTTCGCGCTGTCCGACGTCGTGGACGGCATCATGGCAAGGGAACAGGGACGCAGCGGCCCGTGGGGAAACTTCCTCGACTCCACGCTGGACCGGCTGGCAGACGGCGCCATTTTCGCCGGCGTCGCAATCTGGTTCTTCACGGGAGGCGGGAACAGCGCGATTGCTATCGCGTCCCTGGGCTGCCTGGTGCTCGGGATGGTGGTTTCGTACGCCCGCGCCAAGGCTGAATCATTGGGCTTCTACGCCAATGTGGGCATCGCCGAGCGCGCTGAGCGGCTTATTTCCGTGCTCCTCGTCACCGGTCTGACCGGGCTGGGGCTGCCCCCCGTCGTCTTGCTGGTGACCCTTGTCATCCTCGCCGCCGCAACGGCAGTCACCGTCGTCCAAAGGATGGCCGCCGTCCGCGAACAGGCAATGGCAGACGTCGACGGCGGGACGCCCGCTTAAGCGGTGATTAGCCCGTAGCAGGCCCTGCTTTTGCGCGACGGCGGTCAACCCCCGTGTCTCATTCCGGGCGGGTTTATGTCCGGGTGGGTCTGAAGTGGTGGTTGCGTCGGGGTGTTTGGCGGGGGTCGAGGTGGGGTGGTGGTTTGAACCATGCGGTGCCGTTGTCCAGGGTGATGGTCCAGTGTTCTTTGTGGATGACGTGGTGGTGGTGGCTGCAGAGCAGGGT